>JAVRLI010000001.1:0-42774 GCA_031961525.1 Thermoplasmatota archaeon
AGCAGGACAGAATGGTGAATCAACACTTATTCCAATAACATTTGCGTTGAATCTGTTAAAGTTTGCCATTGAATCCCTGAATGTGCACAGTTCCTTTGTGCAGACGGATGTGAATGCCCCAGGGAAAAATGCAAGTATAATTTTTTTCCCGAAGAATTCAGAAAGTTTCCTCATCTTCATGTTCTGGTCAGGTAATTCAAAATCCTGTGCTTTTTCTCCCACCTTTATTACCATTTATGTCACCAACAAAACAATGTAAAGCAGATATTTAAAACATTATTTTCAAATTTTGGAAAATGTTAAATCTTTTTTATGTTTACAAAAAATTATGAACAAAAAGGAGATAGGTCACACCGGTGAATATGTTTTTCCAATAGGTCTTGGAACCTATAATATAAAAAGTTACAAAAGGGCTATGGAATCTTTTTTATATGCAATACAGAGTGGAGTTGAGTTGATTGACACGGCTGAAATATACGGTACGGAAGATTTTGTTGGTGAATTGATAAAAAAGGCAGGTAGGGAAAGAATTTTTGTTGTTACAAAAATCTGGCCGGATAAATTATATTCAGAAGATCTTGTTCAAAAGGCTGCTGAAAATTCATTGAAAAGGCTTGGAATTCCCTATGTTGATCTAATGCTCATTCATTGGCCAAACAGGGAAATTAGCATAGAAAGGCAGGTGAAAAGTTTTGAAATAGTGTGTAAAAAAGGATATACAAGGTATATGGGTGTTAGTAACTTCAATTCTCAAGATTTAAAAAAGGCAATTGAATCAACGAACTGTGAAATTCATGCTGATGAGGTGAAATTTAGTGTTATTGACAGAAAAAATTATTTTGATTTAAAAGAGATCATTGTTGATAAGAAGATAACAATTTTGGCATATACACCAATAGAAAGGGGGAATCTTTCGCAGTATTCAATTCTTAATGAAATTGCAAGAAAGTATAATGCATCACCAGTCCAGTTAAGTATAAACTATCTAATACAGAAGGAAAATACAATACCAATACCAAAGGCTGAGAGCAGGGATCATGTTGTTGAAATATTGAAATCATTAAATTTTTCAATTGAAAAGGAGGATGTCCAGTTGCTTGATAAAATTTGAATAAAAATTGAACTTTTTACCAGAGAATGCAGTAAGTTACCTCATGGATACATGCTTAAGTTAGTACCTTATTTATGGTAATGAAAAAATCTTTCAATGGAGCAAAATGCCACCTGTCAGGCGAAGTAGTTTGCATATAAAATTCATTATTCATCACACTTTTCAAGCCTGACAATCTCAATGTCAAGACCAAGATCAATGAGATCATTATATAGATCAATTATGAATGGAAGGTTTTCATTGTATGATATCAATTTGTATATTCTGAAATTTTCAAACTTAGATCCTTCAAAATAGAGGGGAATTAAACCTCTCGCTATAACATTGTTGAGAAAATTCTTAAGAACTGGAACATATTTTTTTCCAAGTGATGTTATCAGTTCCAGAGGCATAATTCTATATTCCTTTCCATCATAGAAAGGCCAGTAAACATAGTAATTTTTATTCTCCTTTTTTTCAGGTATGGTTCCTGAATAATTGACCCTTGTTTCCATATAAAATAAATTTTTTAAATCAATGCCATATTTTCTGAAAAATTCTGTTATTGGTTTTACATCATCTATTTCCTCAATTGAAAATGTTCCGGGGCCTATTAAATTATCGTAGGCATTATGAAGATCTATTATTCTTTTTGAAACCTCGCTGGATGAGGAATCTTTAAAATGTAAAAGTGCATAAAATCTTTTTTTATAATAAACCATTTGGGGATAGAACAATACATCCCCAATATCTGGAAATATTGAAGAATTCTTTATTCTTTCAATGAATTTTTGGTCAGTGAAATGTATAGGCATCAATTTTATCTGAATTATTCCATTTTCCTCCTTATAGGGAATCTTTTCTTTATTTAACTCGAATTTTATTATATCATATTCGGGATGTGTTGAGGGAATTGAAATCAAATATGTCCTCATCTGTGGGAAATATCTAAGCAGAGAACCATCCTTCATTATGCGTTTTAAAAAATTCGCTTTAAGTGCACTTTCATGGAAAGAGAATATCAACTGCCTATCAAACATCTTCATATAAAGAAGATCATTTTCAAGCTCTTTGAACGTTTTCATTTTTCAGTAAATTCTAATGTTTATTTACTATATAAAATGTTCTATCATTTTGAATCATGAAAACACATGGATGTTATTTTAAAAAACCTGCAATACTAAAGTTAGAGAGTTTTTTTCTGATTGCCTGTTTTTTAAATAAAAATTATAATAAAATTTTTTACAATTTTTAACGGGCCCGCTGGGAGTTGAACCCAGGCCTGGGGCTCCGGAAGCCCCTATGCTATCCTGACTACACTACGGGCCCCGGATCCTCAATAGATTACTTTTTCTTAAATTCTGTGTATCCGCATTTACCGCACGTATATCTGTCTTTGTGCTCGGCCAGAAAAACTCCAGGTCCGCACTTGGGGCATGTTTTTCTCTTTCTCACAAGCTTACCATCAACAATTTCATAGAGCTCTCTTTTCTGCAATTTTATTCACCCCTTTTCTTAGGTTCCTTTAGTCCATGTCTAATCAGAATGTAGTCAGGTTCTATTTTCTTTGCAAGTTCAATACTCTCATAAATTTTACAGTAGCCCGTTACCTGCTGAATTCCGAATGATGTTCTCATGTGATCTATTATTACCCTTTCAGGTTCGGATGATAGGTTCTTTGCCAGTAAATTCCTCACATCCATCCTTGAGGGTGTTTTCTCCTTCGGATGCTTAATCCTGAATTTTATCTCAATCCTGTGCAGGAGAGGATTTTCCCTTTTTTCAATTATTTCAAGATCCATATTCCCTCACCATCATTTTCAGCAAATTCTTTACCTTTTCCCTTATATCTTTTCCCACTTCAATTATGTTTAGACCCTTATTAGGAATTCCATATATAATAATAACGCCATCCCTTGAATGGTAGATGGATGGAATGGAAGCCATGTCCTCCTCGCCAACAACAAGTATTGCCCTATCCTTGTTCTCAAGAGCCATCTTTACACCATTCCATAGATCATATGTAATGTAACCTGGAGGGTTCTCAACAACAATTTTTTCCTTAAAATGTTTCATCAACATCCTTGAATCAATGGATTCCCTTTTTGTTTTAAGATCAAATATGGCGAGCATGGGTTCAAAATTATTTTTTATTAAAGTTAAAGTTGTTTCATCCCCAATGCTTATCACCTTTCTTTTTTCTATGATTTTCATTGCATCATTCTCGTTGTAAACGGGACCAACGGGAACAGAAAGTTCATAACGAAGGTTCTCTGGCAGTTTAAGTCTCTCACCTTGTCTTAATTGCATATTCCCCATCTTTCGTCTTTCCAATCTTTTTTGCAAGTTCAGATTTTTCAGGGTAAATTATGTAAATGTACCCATCCCATTCTTTTGTTGTTTCTGCCCCACAGTCCGGACATTTAAGTTCCGTTGTTATTCTACCGCATTTCCTGCATGCTCTAAGTTCCTTCATTTTTCATCAGATCCTCCAGTTTACCAAGACCAGGCTGTCTCATTGTAAGGCCAATTTTACTTTCCCTTATATTTTCATCGTTTATTGATATTGAAACCAGTCTTACCCTTACCTTATCATTTACCCTTAAATCCTTCTTTGTATCCTTTCCTATCAATCTTTTACCCTCAAGGTCAATGTCAAATCTATCATCCATTATCTGGCTTATGTGGAGAAGACCATCAATAAGTCCGAACCTGACGAATGCACCAAAGTTAACAATATCAACAACACTTCCCTCAAGAACCTCCTGCATTTCTGGATGGAATGCTATTCCGGTGAACTTTACTTTTTGATATACACCACCATCTCCTGGTATTATTCTACCCTCACCAATCCTTTCAATATCAAGAACAGCAACAATGATATACTTCCTTTCCTGTGGATCAGCCACGATTTCCTTATCAAAACTTTTTACCTTTCCCTCAAGCTTTTCATATGCTAATTTTTTAATCTCCTCATCAATATTTTCTCCGAGCCTGTTTGGTGGAATTCGAATCACATCCTCATCCTCAATAAGCATGTACATGGTTTACCCTCTGAGGTTCAAAATAGTAAATACAGAAGTGTTATAAATAATTAATTATCAATCAGAAAAATAAAAAGAAAAAATTTATTGTAATAATTTCTTTGCTTCTTTTACTTCATTTTCTGGCGCATCCTGGTATGTTAACCACCAGGAATATCCCTTGTATTTCTTGAGAACCTTCTTTGCATCCTCACTGTTCTTCGGTGGAGGATTGAGGAACTTATCACCTATAATTTCATTGTTTGGCCAGTTTGCTGGAGTAACAACCTTATATTTATCAACCATCTGCAGTGCCTTGACCATTCTAAGTATTTCGCTTATGTTCCTTCCTATTTCCAGAGGATAGTATAGAATTGCCCTTATTACAGCATTATCATCCACTATGAAAACAGTTCTCACAGTGCTTGTTGATGATTCAGCGTGGATCATACCCAGTTTCCTTGCAACAACACCCATTGGATCCGCTATGATTGGGAATGGTATTTCAATCTTCAGGTTTTCCCTTATCCAGTTCAGCCACTCTATATGGGATATGTTTGTGTCAACGCTCAAACCTATAAGTTCCGTGTTCAATTTCTTGAAATCATCATACCTTTTTGCAAAGCTGTAAAATTCCGTTGTGCATACAGGTGTGAAATCTCCAGGATGACTGAAAAGCACAAACCATTTTTTCTGGAATTTCTCAGGAAGTTTGTAGATACCTGATGTTGTCACCACTTCCATATCCGGGAATTTCTCTCCTATCAATGGCATTTTTTCATCCATATTTTTCACCGATCATGAATAATAAACAAAAGTATATAAATTTTATTCATTTTTTAAAAAATTTTAAACAATTTTAAAAATTTATTAACACAGTAAGAAATATTTTTATCCGTGTTCCCATTTCCAAAAACCATGGATGATCTTGATTTGAAAATAGTAAAGGTTCTTTCGGAAAATTGTAAAATTTCATTCAGGGAACTGGCAAAAATGCTTAATGTTAGTACCGGAACTGTTAGGAACAGATTAATTTTTCTTGAGAAGGAGGGAATAATTGTTGGCTGTAATGGTCGTTTCAACTATAAAAAACTGGGTCTTTCAGAAATAATTGTTGGTTTTGATATTTTTCCTGAAGAGTATGTGAATACCTTGCAGAGAATTAAAGAACTGGATTTTGTTAAGGAACTATATTCAACATCTGGTGATCATTCAGCAATAGCAATAGTAATCTGTAATGAAAATGAAATTTATGATTACATAAGAAAAATGGAAAAAATTGAGGGTGTAAGAAAGGTATATCCTGCTATAGTAAATTCAGTTATAAAATAGAGAAATTTTTAATAAATTGATAGATTTTTCAATGGAAAATGATTGATCTTGGAAAGATAATAGCGGATGAGATCGTGAAGAATGAAATAGTGGATGAAAGGGAAATAGAGAAATTGAAGATGGAATTATCAAAAAAATACCATTTACCCATTCCTAAAAACAGTGAAATACTTTCAAAACTTCCCCAGGAATATAAAAAAGAATTGAAGGAAAAATTAAAGAGAAAGCCTTCAAGAACACTTTCAGGTGTAGCCATAATAGCTGCAATGACATCACCTTTCCCCTGTCCACATGGAAAATGCCTATACTGCCCGGGTGGTGTTGAATATAATACTGCCCAGTCATACACTGGCAGGGAACCGGCAGCATTGAGGGCAATACAGCACAATTATGATCCATACAAACAGGTAAGCGCAAGAATGAAACAGCTTGAGGCAATAGGGCATTCAACATCAAAAATTGATGGAATAGTGATGGGTGGAACAGTAACAGCAAGGCCTGTTGATTATCAGATAAATTTTGTTAAAGGTATGTACGACGCATTGAATGGTTTCATATCAAAGGATATAGATGAGGCAATAAGGTACAATGAAATATCTGATCACAGAATGATAGGATTAACCTTTGAAACCAGACCTGACTGGTTTTATGAAAAGGAGATTGATCTGTCATTAAAGCTAGGTGTGACAAGGGTTGAGCTCGGTGTTCAGAGCACATTTGATGATATACTTAATCTTGTAAAAAGGGGTCATGGGCAGAAGGAAGTAATAAGGTCAACACAGCTTTCAAAGGATGCCGGTCTAAAGGTTCTATACCACATGATGCCGGGTTTACCCGGCAGTGATTTCAACAGGGATATTGAGAGTTTCAGAAAAATATTCAACGATGATGCCTACAAACCGGACATGCTTAAAATATACCCAACACTTGTTGTGGAAAAAAGTGAACTCTATAACTGGTGGAAGGAAGGAAAATACAAACCATATGATGAGGAAACATTAATAGAACTTTTAATAAAAATAAAGACAATGGTTCCAAGATGGATGAGAATACAGAGGATAGAGAGGGACATACCTGTTCCATTGATAGTGGCTGGGAATAAAAGGAGCGATATAAGGGATGTTGTTTACAACATAATGAAGGAAAGGGGTTTGCACTGTAACTGTATAAGATGCAGGGAAATAGGAAGGAAGATTGAAAAGAATGAAATGGAAAAGCCATTCAGGATAGAAATGAACAGGATTGATTACAATGCATCGAATGGAAAGGAAATATTTCTGAGCTTTGATGAAATAAACAATGATGCGATAATAGGTTTCCTCAGGCTCAGGGTACCATCTGAGGATGCTCACAGATATGAGGTGAGGGATTCAACAATTGTTAGGGAATTGAAGGTTTTTGGTCCTGAGGTACCTGTTAGCGAAAAATACGATTTTGCCTGGCAGCATAAGGGTTATGGTAAAATGCTAATGGATGAGGCTGAAAGAATAACTAAGGATGAGTTTGGTATGGATTATATTCTTGTTAACAGCGGTGTTGGTGCAAGGGAATACTACAGGAAGCTTGGATACGATCTTTACGGTGTATATATGAGGAAAAAGCTATAGTTTTTTTATTTTATTGATAACACCAACGGGATCCTTCGATTCATAAATTGATCTTCCAACAATTATGTAATCGCTTCCATTTTCGAATGCTTTTTTTGCATCCCCTCCCTGTGGGCCTATGCCCGGGGAGAAAATCAAAACATGCGGAAAATTTTCCCTGTAAACTTTAATTCTTTCAGGTCTTGTACCAGGTACTATAAGACCCTTCACACCATTTTCAATGGATTTTTTTGCGATTTCAATTCCATTTTTTTGCATGAATTCAATGGCTCCGGGATGTGACATTTCTGCAATCGAATAAACATCACGCGGTGAGAATTCCTCAACAAGAGCTTTTATGGAATCCGAACCAACAAATCCATGAGCTACGATTCCATCAACCTTATGTTTTTTTATTATTTTTGCAATAATTCTGTTTGTATTCGGTATGTCAGCTATCTTTATATCAACAATCACACTTCCAAAATTTGATATTTCATCAACAACTGAAATACCATTCTCAAGTATGAGAGGATAACCAACCTTGAATCCATCAACGTAATCACAAACCTTCTCAGAAATTTTTAAAGCATCATCTATTTTCTCAACATCAAGGGCAAGGATTATTCCGCTGGAATTTTTCAATGGCATAATTGGAAATAGGTGAATTCAATATTAATTTTATCCTATTCAAATGAAAAAATTTGAATTTTTTAATCAATCCTTTTTATGCTTAATTTTAATGTTCATATCAAGGAGATCAAGGAATTCCTCCTCCTTTCCCTTTGGTATTGAAGCACCTGCAGCAGCCTTATGTCCACCACCGTATCCCCCCACACCCAGTGCTGCGCTGGATATTATTTTTGATAGATCAAGACCCCTTTCAACAAGATCCCTTGGTGCCCTTCCCGATACCTTTATCATTCCATTCTCATTTTCTGCAAATCCAAAGATGGGAAGGTTTGGATCTGCCATCTGTGAAGAGAGGAAAATCGATGCTATTGTACCGAGAACAGTATCAGGTATGTGTGATCCGGCATGGAAATATTGGTAATTTTCCCTTTTCACAATTCCAATATCCCTTATGTAATCTATGCCGGAAATAATTGTTTTTCTATGCTTTGTTAAAAGGTTCATGGCCTTTTTTAAATTTTCATCCCTGTCACCCATGGCTATTTTTAAACCTATTTCAGCCTCACCATATCTTCCGCATGAATTTAAAAGTGTTGCAAATTCCTTTGCATCCCTTAAATATGGATCGCTCTCCTTTTTTAATAAATACACCTCACCTATTAATCTTGATGCTAATAAAGAACCATAACCAAACCTAAGGAGAATTTTTACAATTTCACTCAATATTTTCCTTTTTTCTTCCTTACTCAAATCAACCCATCTTCTCCATTTATCATTTTCCTTAAGTGGTATACCAAGACTTTCCAAAAATTTTATTGATGCAATTTCATCACCTGTTATTCCAGGTATGATTGGATCGGATGCATATTCAAGCATTTTGAAAACAGGCCTTGTTTCCCTGCCGAAAAGCCTGGTATCTATTAAAGTTTCAACAAGGTCATACTCCTCCGCCTCCTTAACAATATATCTGTTGGTTCCCGTGAGTTTCAAAAAGTTTGTATCCTGAAGATCACCAACAGCACCAACAATTGCCAGCGGACTTAAAACTACATTCTTCTGTGAAATTTCCCTTGCAACAAGGTATGTTAAACCTGCACCGCTTATATCGATGCCACCATCTTTGTTGAAAAAGTGAGGATTTAATTGCATTATCTGTGCATTGGAAATTTCCTGGAAAAGATCTATCAAATTTTTTCTTTTGGATTTTGGTATATTCAGTATGAGTTCACTTGGAGCATGATGATCAGTAATAACAGCCCTGAGACCATGCATTTCATGAACCATTCCGCTGCCAAGATCCGTGAACCATACAAGGTCAGGGTTTTCATTTTTAAGTTTTTCAATATAGTTTGCATCAAGCTGTTTTAAAAATTCTATTTTATAATCTATTCCTGCAGATTGGAGTGAAAGTGATGCTATGGCACCTGATGTTATACCATCCGCATCTATGTGTGTAACAATCCTGACATTTTTTTCCTTAATAATTGTTTCAGCAATTTTTTTTGCAGGTGATAAATATTCGCGCACAATCCTAAATACATGTTTCTATATTTCACATTTTTGTTTTCAAAAATAAAATTTTTTATAAGGATAAACATTTCAAAAATGGTGGTAGATGAATCATTTGTTGGAATGGAAACATATCTCACAAAAGGTGAGGGTATTGGTGGAAAGTTAAAGAGGAATATTGAAGACTTTATTGTTGAGGAAATCCCTTTGAACATAGAAAGGAAAAGTGATGGAAAAAATCTGTTTTTAAAGGTAAAACTGAGAAACTGGGAAACAAACAGATTCGTTATTTATCTATCAAAAATTCTGAACGTTCCAAAAAATTCAATATATTTTGCTGGAACAAAAGATAAAAGGGCCATAACAACACAGTATTTTTGCATAATGAACTATAAGAATGATTTAAAAATTGACATAAAGGATGTTGAGATCCTTGAAATTTTCAGATCAGATAAATGTATAGATCTTGGTGATCTTTTTGGGAATAGATTTGAAATAAAGGTAAGCGATACAAATGAAAAAAATGGTGAAAAAATTGAGGAAATACTCAATGAATTGAAAAAACATGGTGGATTTCCAAACTTCTTCGGAATACAACGCTTTGGTTCATCCAGACCCATAACGCACATTGTTGGAAAATATATTGTTCAGAGGAAGTTCGATGAAGCGGTTAAAGCCTACATAGGTTTGAGTTTTGATTTTGATCAGAATATAAAGGCAAGAAAATATTTCTATGAAACAATGGATCCGGATGGAACGATTGATCTTATTGAATCTCCAATGGATTATGAAATAATGATGTTAAGGTATTTGCAGAAAAAGCCCGAAGATTATATAGGTGCAATTAACGTTCTACCAAGAACTTTGAAAATGATGTTTGTTCATGGTTACCAGGGTTATATTTTCAACAAAATTTTGAGCAGAAGAATAATTGATGGATATTTTTCAATCCTTTTACCTGGGGATATTGTTTTACCCGTTGATAGATACGGTTTATCCATCAATGATAGATATATCATTGTAAATGAAAAAAATATGGATACAATAGAAAAAAGAATAAAAGAAGGAAAGGCTTACATTTCCGGTATTTTGTTTGGATCCGATTCCAAATTTTCTGAAGGATACATGGGGGAGATTGAAAGGAAAATTGTTGAGGAGGAAAAAATTGAAGGGAAAATGTTCGATATCAGGGAAATAAAGGGAATAGGGAGCAAGGGTAGCAGAAGGGCAATTTCTTCACCCTTTTTTGATTTTTCCTATTCTCTTCATGGAAATTATGTTAAATTCAATTTTCTCCTTTTTAAAGGCACATATGCCACATCACTTCTAAGGGAGTTCATGAAACAGAAAGAAATTTATTATTATTAAAATGTTAATGGAATGTACCCATCCTTCAAAAGATCAGTTACAATTTTCCCAATAAATGTAACATTTATTCCAAAGTCAATGAGTTTTGGTTTTATTGAAAATTTATCGCTCACATTTTTGCAGGCAAAAATTTCAATCCCGGTGTTTTTCAAATCCTTAAAAAGATTTAATATTTCAGCATTATGGATGCAAGGAGCTTTTCACGGGGTCCAAAGAATATTACCTTAACATCATCCAAGTAGGACTTTTTCTTTTATGTGCATTGAAATACTCATTGCGGATCTGAATTTATCAATTTCATTTTCTCCGGCGGTTATTATAAAAAGAGGTTTGTTTGCTATAAAGCCTTGAACATGAAAGGAAAATAAAAATCTTTCATTTTGATTTTTAAACAAAAGGAATAAATATTATGTTTCGCATAGTAAATCATGGAATTTGATCTTGAGGGAATGGATTTTGAGGACATAATAGCAAATGCTGTTCTTTCTGAAGAGGATTCAAGTGAATTCTATTCTGAAATTGCAAAAAGATTGCCCGATGGAATTACTAAGAATAAGTTCATTTTCCTTTCAGAACAGGAGAAATCACATAAAAAAATTGTTGAATCAATATATTTTGAAATTTTCGAAAGGAGGGAGATTAAAAAACCAAGGAAAAGGATAGAGATTGAATGTTCAAAAAGTATGGTGAAAAAATTGAATGATGTATCCACTTTGATAGAGGTAATTGAATTAGCAATGGGCTGTGAAAGGAGGGCAGAATTATTGTATAGATTTCTCAGAAAAAAATCAAAGGAAGGATACGTGAAGAACACATTCAGATATCTGGAACAGATGGAACATGGGCATTACGTTACGCTCAAAACAGAATACGCATACCTTAATGGTGTTAAAAAGGATCCTGAAAAATATGCGGAGACAAATTCTCTCTTAGGCATACTTTTTAAATTCTAAAAAAGTAATTTTTATATATCATCAGGTATTGCCTAATTTTGAGTAAAATGAAAACCTATCTGAAAATAACATTTTATAGCGAGGGAAGCAAGCCTTCTGAGATAGTTAGTGCCCTTGAGGGTCTTGGTTTCAAGCCAATAACCGGCTGGTACGATTTCGTTTATGACTGGGGAAACAATGCAACTGTTGAGGATGCAATCTGGTTTGCAGACAAGATTCATGAAACACTAAGGGGCATGTACGTTCATTTTCAGTTAGAAACGGTGGGTGAAGAAGTGGAAAAGAAAAGTGAAGATTAAATTTTTTAACATAGAGTATATATACCTGTTGTTAATTAAAGTTCTAATCCAAATTAGGGAAATGGTGATGTAAATTGGCGAATGGATTATATACTGCTAAAAAACTAAAAAAGGAACGACAGAAGCTCAGATGGAGCGATAGGTACTACAAGAAGAGGGTACTGAAGCTGAAGGAAAAGAGCGATCCATTAGAGGGAGCTCCGCAGGCAAGGGGAATCGTTCTTGAAAAAATAGGTATTGAGGCAAAGCAACCAAACTCCGCAATAAGAAAGGCTGTAAAGGTACAGCTTGTGAAAAATGGTAAGGTTGTTACAGCCTTTGCACCCGGAGACGGTGCGATAAACTTCATAGATGAACATGATGAGGTAATAATCGAGGGCATTGGTGGAAGACTTGGCAGATCAAAGGGTGATATTCCAGGTGTGAGGTACAAGGTGACAAAGGTAAATGGAATTTCGTTAAAAGAACTTGTTAAGGGAAGAAAGGAGAAGCCTGTAAGGTGATTTTTATGGATAAAATACTCGTTTTCGGTAAATATGATCCCGATGAGGTTGTTGTGAAGGATCCCAGTCTTGTTAAGTATTTGAATCTAAAGCCAAGGATTGTTTTTCACACGCATGGAGTTCATGGAAGAAGGCACCTTGGTAAAAAGGATATGAACATTGTTGAAAGATTAATCAACAATATGATGAGAACTGAAAAATACACAGGAAAAAAGCTAAGCGCCTACAGGGTTGTTTCAAAGGCCTTTGATATAATATATGAGAGAACTAAGAAGAATCCACTTCAGGTTTTTGTCAATGCACTTGAAAATGCTGCACCAAGGGAAGAGGTAACAAGGTTGAAAATGGGAGGTGTGGCAGTACCAAAGGCTGTAGATGTTTCAGCATCAAGAAGACTTGATGTTGCCCTGAGAAACATTGCACTTGGAGCCACACAGTGTTCATTCAGGAATCCAAAACCTGTTTATGAATGTCTTGCTGAAGAAATAATAAAGGCAGCAAACTACGATCTATCAAGTTTTGCAATTTCAAAGAAGGAAGAAGTTGAAAGAATTGCAGCATCCGCAAGGTGATGAAAGTTGGGAAGGAAAGAGGAGAATATTAAAAAGGCAACAAAGATCATGGAGGATATAACAAAGATAAGAAACATTGGTACAATAGCGCACATTGATCATGGTAAAACAACGCTCAGCGATAACCTTATTGCAGGAGCTGGAATGATGAGTGAAGAACTTGCTGGAAAACAGCTTGTTCTTGACTATGATGAACAGGAACAGGCAAGGGGTATAACAATAAACGCAGCTGCAGCATCCATGGTTCATGAGGTGGATGGTGTTGAATATTTAATAAACCTCATTGACACACCCGGTCATGTTGATTTCGGCGGTGATGTTACAAGGGCATTGAGGGCACTTGATGGTGCGATCCTTGTTGTTGACAGTGTAGAGGGTGTTATGCCACAGACAGAAACGGTCCTAAGGCAGGCAATGAAAGAAAAGGTAAAGCCCGTTTTATTCATAAATAAGGTTGATAGGTTGATAAACGAGCTTAAACTATCAGCGGATGAAATGCAGAAAAGGTTTGGGAAAATAATAACGGATGTAAACAAATTAATAAAACTTTATGCTCCACCTGAATTCAAGGATGCATGGACAGTTAAGGTAGAAAAGGGAACAGTTGCGTTCGGTTCAGCTTACAATAAGTGGGCTCTCAGCATTTCATCCATGCAGAAGTTTGGAATAACATTCAAGGATGTTTATGATTACCTTCAGAAGGGTGATCAGGCAACACTTGCAAAGAAGAGTCCTTTACATAAGGTTGTTCTTGATATGATAGTTCATCATATACCAAATCCATCCGAGGCTCAAAAATACAGGATACCACAGATATGGAAAGGTGATCTGAATTCCGATGTGGGAAAGGCAATGCTAAACGCAGATCCAAAGGGTCCAACAGTTTTAATGGTAACAAAGATAATTGTTGATCAGCATGCTGGAGAAATAGCGGTGGGAAGATTATATTCCGGAACAATAAGGAAGGGTGATGAATTATACATATCCGACATGGGTGATAGAACATACAGGGTTCAGCAGCTTGCAATGATGGTTGGACCGGATAGAATCCCTGTTGATGAAATAAAGGCTGGAAATATTGTTGCTGTTGTTGGTTTAAAGGATGCAATTGCAGGTTCAACGGTATCATCGCTGAAAAATATGGAACCATTCGAACCGATGAAACACTATTCAGATCCTGTTGTTACAATGGCAATTGAGGCAAAGCATACAAAGGATCTTCCAAAGTTGATTGATGTTTTGAGACTTATAGCCAAGGCAGATCCATCGATTCAGGTGGAAATCAACCAGGAGACTGGAGAACATTTGATATCGGGCATGGGAGAACTTCATCTTGAAGTAACAATTTACAGAATAGTTAATGATTACAAGGTTGAGATAGAAACATCAGAACCAATTGTTGTATACAGGGAAACAGTAGACCATAAGGGAGGTCCATTCGAGGGTAAATCACCGAACAAACACAACAGATTTTACATAGTTGTTGAGCCACTTGAAGAAAAGGTTGTTCAGGGAATACTTTCGGGTGATGTACAGCAGGGTGATAGATTCAAGGATAAGAAAACATTGTCCAAAAAACTTGAGGAACTTGGAATGGATCATGAGGAGGCGAAAAGGGTGGAGGCGATCAAAGGACCAAACATGCTCCTTGATATGACCTGGGGTATTCAGTACCTCAACGAAACCATGGAACTTGTTAAGCAGGCATTTCTTGAAGCTGTTGACAAGGGGCCTCTTGCAAACGAAAAACTTTATGGCGTTAAGGTGAAGCTTGTTGATGCAAAATTGCATGAGGATAGCATACACAGGGGTCCAGCACAGGTAATACCTGCTGTAAGGAACGCAATATACGGTGCAATATGTCAGGGAGAAAGGATACTTCTTGAACCAATTCAGAACGTTTTCATAAGCGTACCAACTGAGGAGGTTGGTAATGTAACAAGAGAACTGCAGCAGAGAAGAGGAGTTATTCTTAGTATAGAGCAGGAGGAATATCAGACAACTGTTAAAGCGAAAGCACCAGTTGCAGAACTGTTTGGATTTGCATCAGCAATAAGGTCTGCAACCAGCGGCAGGGTTCTATGGTCAACTGAAAACGCAGGGTATGAGAGGGTACCAAGGGAACTGCAGGATGATGTTGTAAGGAAAATTAGAGAAAGGAAAGGACTCAAACCAGAACCATATGATGAATCATATTATGCAAGTCTTTGAAAAGGTATATATATGTGCACAGTATATGGATTTTGAAACAATTTAATATTGGTTTGGAGGTAAAAATATGGTAAACAAACCCCATTTGAATGTGGTATTCATCGGTCATGTTGACCACGGTAAATCGACAACTGTGGGTAGATTGCTACTTGACAGTGGAGCCATTGATTCAAGAATAATTGAACAGTACAGGAAAGAGGCAGCAGAGAAGGGAAAGGCAACATTCGAATTTGCATGGGTAATGGACAGGCTTAAGGAAGAGAGGGAAAGAGGTCTTACAATAGATATTGCCCATAAGGAGTTTGAATCAAACAAGTATTATATTACGATCATTGATGCACCTGGTCACAGGGACTTTGTTAAAAACATGATAACGGGGACATCACAAGCTGATGCGGCAATATTGATTGTATCTGCAAAGGAAGGTGTTCAGGAACAGACAAGGGAGCATATTTACCTTGCAAGGGCACTGGGTGTTCCACAGATGATTGTGGCAATAAACAAGATGGATGCAACAAACCCACCATACAGCCAGGATGCATTCAATCAGGTAAAGGCTGAAGTGGAGAAGCTTCTGAAGGTTGTTGGATATAAGGATATTCTTTTTGTTCCAATAAGCGGTTTTTATGGAGACAATGTTGTGAAACGCAGTGATAAAATGAAGTGGTGGACAGGTCCGACATTGCTGGAGGCATTCGATACGCTTAAACTGCCTGAAAAACCGATTGACAAACCATTGAGGATACCTGTTCAGGATGTATATTCAATAACAGGTATTGGAACTGTACCTGTTGGAAGGGTTGAAACAGGTGTTCTTAACGTAAACGACACTGTTATATTTATGCCAGCAAACAAGAAGGGCGAAGTGAAAAGCATAGAGATGCACCATCAGCCACTGCCAAGGGCTGAGCCAGGTGATAACATTGGATTCAACGTAAGAGGAATATCCAAGAACGATATTAGGAGGGGTGACGTTTGCGGTAAGGTTGATAATCCGCCAACGGTTGTCCAGGAATTCACAGCCCAGATTGTTGTACTTAACCATCCATCTGTTATAAGTCCAGGTTATACCCCTGTTTTCCATGCACATACTGCACAGGTTGCATGCACAATCAGTGAAATAATAAAAACACTGGATCCAAGGACAGGTGCAACAAAGGCTGAGAAACCAGATTTCATCAAGACAGGTGATGTTGCTATAGTTAAAGTAACACCAACAAGACCAATGGTTATTGAAAAATCATCGGAGATTCCACAGCTTGGCAGATTCGCTGTAAGGGATATGGGAATGACAATTGCAGCGGGTCTGTGCCTTGATGTGGTAAAGAAAGAGATGTGAATGGTGGGTTAGATGGTATACAGGGCAAGGATATTACTCTCCGGGAACGATTACAAAAAGGTCGAGGAGGTATGCAACGAAATAAAGAGTATTGCGCAGAGGACAGGTGTTGAACTTCACGGTCCTGTACCATTACCAACAAAGAGGTTGATCGTTCCCGTGAGGAAGACGCCCTGTGGTGATGGATCCGCAACATGGGATAAATGGGAAATGCGTGTTCACAAAAGGCTCATTGACATTGAGGCTGATGAAAGGGCACTCAGGCAGCTAATGAGGATCCAGATACCAGATGGAATACACATTGAAATAGAACTAAAATCCTAATTTTTTATTTTTTACTACAAAACTGTTAAATAGGTATTTTCTTTTAATTATTTCCAGAAAAAATTGGAAGTTATATCATGAGACAGGAGAAAAAACTGGCTGGGTTGATGAAATTGCTTGGCTTCAAAAAATCGCATATAAGTGTGTTAATTGCAATAATGTCACTTCCTGATACTTTTACAGTTTCAAATGTTATGGAATTGACAAATTACAGCAGATCATCTGTATCACAGATACTCAATGAACTATACAGGAGAAAGGTGCTTGAAAGGTGGAGGATTGGAAGGAAATATTTTTATTCCCTGAGGGAAGGTTTCCTTTTTCAAAGTTATATGAATTTTGTGAACAGACTCGAAAATGAAATTAAGAGTATAAATTTGAATAATTTTTTACCAAAAAGAATTGAAAAATTAATAGGTGAAAGGTATGGTTGATGTTGTTATAACAACGGATAGAACAATGATGAGCAACCACCATGGTAAGGAGTTCCTTGGTTTTGGTGCAACGGGAACACCTGTATTCTTCCCAGAAAGATTCTGGATGTGGCTTTTTGCACCAAAAATGAAAAAAAGGGATGGAATACCATGGCAGGCTCCGTATGGAATAAGAAAAATAGAGGCGAAGCTTATAGATTCCGGTATAGATACTGCTGTGGTTGATCCTGACTACCTTGACAGGTATCTTGCCAATGCAAAGGTTCTCCTTTTATCACACCATGATTATTTCGGTTTCGGACCTCCATCATCTACCTTTGCATCAATATTTAAAACCGAACCGTTGAACGCGAGATCATTTAAAAGATTGATGGAATCCGAAGCCATAAGAAAGGCAAAGGGAAGGGGTGTGAAGATAATAGCGGGTGGACCTGCAGCATGGCAGTGGAACTACAGAAAGGATCTGATGGAAAAATGGGGTGTTGATACTGTTGTGGATGGTGAAGGGGAAAGAATTGTTGTTGATCTTGTAAGGAAAGCATTAAGGAATGAGCCCCTGCCGCAATTTGTATTAATGAACAACAGGGATGCACCAACAATAGATGAAATATCTGAAATAAAGCATGCAAGTGTTAATGGTCTTGTTGAAATCATGAGAGGATGCCCCAGGGGATGTAAATTCTGCTCTGTAACATTAAGGGCATTAAGGCATTATCCGTTGGAAAAGATAGAAAAAGAGCTAAAGGTGAACACAAGGGAAGGTTTGAATGCAGGGATTTTGCATTCTGAGGATGTTCTTCTTTATGGTGCAAATGGTGTTATACCCAATGCTGAAAAGGTGATAAAGGTCCATGAACTTGCAAAGAAGTACTATAAAACACTTGCATGGAGCCATGCCAGTCTTGCTGCAATTGTTAAGGGAGAAAAGGATTCAAAACTTATCAGCAGGGTAAGTGAAATCATAAGAAAGGATCAGGATTGGTGGGGTGTGGAGGTTGGTGTTGAGACCGGTTCACCAAGGCTTGCAGAAATAATCATGCCCAACAAGGCAAAACCATTTGAAACAAAGGACTGGCCTGAAGTTGTTGTTGAAAGTGCAGGAATAATGCAGGATAATGGTATAATACCGGCCATGACACTTATAACCGGTTTGCCTGAAGAAACGGAGGAAGATGTAATAAAGACAATTGAACTTGTTGAAAGGCTGTGGGATTTCAAGGCATTAATAATGCCCATGTTCTTTGTTCCAATGGGTCTGTTGAAGGATAAGGACTGGTTCAGGGCATTTGAGTTAACAGAAAGGCAGCAGGAACTTTTGAAAATATGCCTTTCACATGGTGTCAGGCAGGGAAAAAGAATACTCAAGAATTACTTCAACGAAAAATGGTATTACTATGGTATATATCCATTCTACTGGCTTTTCATTGAAACAATTGAAAGGACTGCAAAAAAGAAGGGTTATCTTGTTGAGCCATCAAGGATAGAAATACCGAAGGTACAATCAGGTAATTAAAATTTCAATTTTTCTTCAAATATTTTTAGATTTTCTTTGAGATTCATTTTTTCAATAAACAGATAAGCTTTTTTTACGGTAAGCATCTGTTCAATTTTTTCTCTTGTATCAGATCCGATGGAAACTGGAACGTTCCTTTTTGATATTTTTTCAAAAAAATCGGAAGATAATTCGAAATAGTATTCGCCAAATAGTGTGTAATAGTCGCTTGTGTTAATTTCAATGAAAATCTGCCTTGATTCAAGAACATCTATTAAATCATGAATATTTTTTTCTGAAAAATTCCTTGCTATGTTGTTGTGTGAAAGTCCAACGGGAACTTTTATTTTATCAAGATAACTGAGAAGCATCCAGAATGGATGACCATTGTACCTTTTATCCTCAACATTTTCAATCAACACATAATCGAGTTTATTCAAATTTTCATCGAAAACATTATCAATTTCAGAATAGATTGAAAAATCAATTTCAATCGATCTGAAAACCCTTATGCTGTAGTCTTTGAATGTTGAAAGGTAAAGATCAATGTTCTGTATGGACCTTACCCTTTTTGTTCTGTAGCTATCACATATACCGATTGCATCAAAACCGTTCTTTGATCCAAATTCCACTATTTCATTAACGGTGAAAAGGCCGGTTGAAAGTATTGTGTGAATGTGATAATCCCTCATTGGTTATATATTCTCTAACATCATTAATAAATTTTCCATCAAAGATCATAAACCATACCCGGTACCCTTGGGAACAGCTGTACATCACCCACATGACCTGCATGAACGATCCATGATATGAGCCTTTCAATACCAATCCCTGCTCCAGCAGTAGGTTTTATTCTCCCGCTCTTTGATAGATCCAGAAGAACTCTGTAGTTTTCCTTATTAACATTATCCCTTTCCATCTTTTTCACCAATTTTTCATATTCAAATTCCCTTTTGGATCCGGAAAGAACTTCTCCTATACCCGGTAAATAAAGATCATAGTTATCCCACCTTCCTGTTTCAAAATCCTGAAAATCGTAAAATTCCCTTGGAATGTTCACAACCCACACAGGATTATCAATTTTCTGGGGTAAAATATCCTCCCAGGATTTACCGAATTCATTTTCCATATCATCCCTGTCATAAATCTTAAAAGGTCTTCTTATTTTTTTAATTCTATCGTCAACAAATGGATTATACACAAGTTTGTTCTTAAGATAAACAATTGCATTTTCAACAAGATCCATGATATCCTTTGATGTTGCATTTCTTGATTCAAAATCGAGCTGTGTGAATTCATAGAGATGTTTTCCTGTTTTTGCCCTTTCCCTTTTCTCAATTCTAACGTTTGGTGAGAGAACAAATATTTTTTCATGAACAAGGGAACATGCAACAATTTTATGAACGATCATGCTCTGAGTTGTCCTTACCATTTTACCATAAATTTCCACCTCAATTCTCTTTTCTATGGATGCACCTGGATCAGGCCATAGTGGATCAGTTGAATATGAAAATACAACAGGTAAAAGCCACTGAAAACTGTTCTTCAAAAAATAATCCGTGAGATTTTTTATCACTTCAGTCCCAACGGAACCATAAATTCTCTTCTTTTCCAGTTCCCGTTCATTTAAATTTTCAATGGATCCTGGTAGATAGATCTCTTCCATAATGATAAAATTGTTTTGTTGAATATATCATTTGTTATTAAAAATATGACAAAATGATAAAAAAAGTAAGAAAAATTAATAAAAAATGGACATTTTGTAAAATCATTTCCTTATCATTTTCCATGTTAGTACAGGGTTTCTCACAGCCTCCACCTCATCTATTCTTCCCACAGGCGTGTTGTGTGGTGCCTCTTTTAGCAGCTCTGGATTTTCCTTCGCTTCCTTCGCTATGTTTATCATTGTTTCAGCCAGTCTATCCAATGATGACTTTGATTCTGTTTCGGTTGGTTCAATCATAAGTGCCTCCTCAACAATCAATGGAAAATAAACGGTTGGTGCATGAACACCGTAATCAAGCATTCTCTTTGCAACATCGAGCGTTCTAACACCATATTTCTTCAGGTTTGTGCTGCTGAAAACCACCTCATGTTTTCTTAGATCCTTGTAGGGCAGATCATAGTAACCCTTTAATTTATCCTTAATATAATTTGTGTTGAGTACGGCCCTTTCTGTTGCCCTTGTTAATCCATTTCCTCCCATCAATTTCATATATGCCCAGGCGCGTACTATAACTGCAAAGTTACCGTAATAACCGCTTACCTTTCCTATTGAATGTTTTACGTTATAATTGAAATAATACTTTGATCCATCAAAATCAACAACCGGAACAGGTAGGAATTCTGCAAGATGCTTTTTAACCCCAATAGGTCCGGCACCGGGTCCACCTCCGCCATGGGGTGTTGCGAATGTTTTATGTAGATTGAAATGAACTATATCGAATCCCATCTTTCCAGGTGTTGTTTTACCCATTATTCCGTTCAGGTTGGCTCCATCGTAATAAAGAAGTGCACCTGCATCATGTACCATTTTTGCTATTTTCACAATGTTTTCTTCAAATATGCCAAGTGTGTTTGGGTTTGTGATCATGAATGCTGCAGTTTTATCGGAAAGTGCACTTTTCAATGAATCAAGATTAACCATACCATGTTCATTTGAAGGTATTTCGATTGTATTAAAACCTGCCATTGTTGAACTTGCAGGATTTGTACCATGTGCCGAATCCGGCACAATGATCTCATTCCTCTTAAAATCACTCCTGTTCTCATGGTATGCTCTGACAATCAATAGACCTGTGAATTCACCATCTGCACCAGCAACGGGCTGTAATGTTACAGCATCCATACCACCAATTACCTTAAGGTACTCCTGAAACTCATACATGATCCTCAGGGCACCCTGAACTGTTGATTGATCCTGGTATGGATGTATGTACCTTATTTCATCCATGGATGAAATTTCATCAGCAATCTTGGGGTTGAATTTCATTGTACAGGATCCAAGCGGGTATGTGTTAATATCCACACCATAGTTCATCTGTGAAAGTCTAACGTAATGTCTCAAAACCTCATGTTCTTCGTTGTCAACAAGGTTAAGTGAGGATCTTTTCATATCTTCAGGTAAAATAAATTTACCATTGAAATCTTCATTGGGTAACTTTACAGTTCTTTTTCCATTCATTTCAACTATAAGTTTTTCATCCCAAACAGCCTGATGGAACATTTATGCCACCTCCTTAAGGGCATCAACAAGCATGTTAATGTGATCATCCGTATGTATTTCAGTAACATTGAAAATCATTCCATTTCCTATATCAGGATAACCGTTCCTTGAAAATGTGTTCAAGAGATATCCACCATGTATTCCCTTTGAAAGCAGGTGATTGTGTATTTTTATTTCATCCTTGGGAAGTCTGATTAGAAATTCGTTGAAGAAGGGTGAATTGAAGACAAGTTTATAACCATTGATGGATGTTATTTTTTCCATTGCATACCTAGCTCTTTTCATGTTTATTTCTGCAACCTTTTCAAGACCTGATTTACCAAGAACGGAAAGGTAGGCGGCGGAGGCAACAGCGCAAAGAGTTTCATTTGAGCATATATTGCTTGTTGCTTTTGCCCTCCTTATATGCTGTTCCCTTGTCTGGAAGGTCATAACGAAAGCCCTTTTTCCATTCCTATCCTTTGACATACCTATCAATCTTCCAGGCATTTTCCTTAAATAATTCATCTTTGTTGCAAATATTCCAAGCAAAGGACCTCCGAAGTTCATTGCATTTCCAAGTATCTGTCCCTCACCTATAACAATATCCGCACCGTATTCTCCTGGTGGTTTAAGTATTCCGAGAGAAATGGGATTCACACCCACAATATAAACGAAATTCCCAAGTTCCCTTATTTTTAGAACGTTATCATCAATTATTCCAAAAAAGTTAGGATTTTCCGCATAAACTGCTGCCGTATTATCATTTATCAATGATTTGAGTTTTTCAAGATCAACCTTTCCTGTTTTTGAATCATAGGGATATTCAATTATTTTCATGCCCAGACCCTTAACATAGTTCCAGAGTACACTTTTTTTCTCCCATAGCATATTCCTGGGAACAAGTATTTCCTTCTTTTCATTTATTGCATATGCCATTCTTCCCGCTTCACCCAAAGCTGTTGAAAAATCGTACATGGATGCATTTGCCACATCCATACCTGTCAGTTCAGCAATGTAACTCTGGTATTCAAAAAGTGTCTGTAACATACCCTGTGAAATTTCAGGCTGATATGGTGTGTAACTTGTAATAAACTCCGATCTTGATATTATTGTAAAAACGGAACTTGGTATGTAGTGGTTGTAAACTCCAGCACCTATGAACATGGGCATATCAAAGGCGGTTATGTTCCTTCTGAGAATGTCCCTTGCAAGTATTCTTAGTGAATGCTCATCAATACCATCAGGTAGTTCAAGCTTATTGATTCTTATCTCTTCAGGAATATCTGAAAAAAGTTCATCAATGCTCTTTATTTTCAGGAAATCCATCATCTCCTTTTCATCCATAAAATCCACCTTCTTTTCTGAACCGTATCACCATTCATCTAATAAATATTTGTTTTTGAGAAAATTTTTTAAAATTGTCCATTTATGGAAAAGTTTGTGAAAATATACTACGAAAAGTATGGATGTGCCTTGAACCAGGCGGAAACAATGCACATTGTCCAGGGTTTTATTGATAGTGGATATGAGATAACGGAAAAACCTGAAGAGGCTGATAAAATAATAATAGGAACGTGTGTTGTTATCAAACATACAGAGAATCAGATGTTAAGGAGGATTGAGGAACTGGAAAAACTTGGCAAGGATTTGATTGTTTATGGCTGCCTTCCAGGTGCCAGGGAAGATATTCTTAATAAATTTAATGTTACAAAAATTAAGGCAAGGGATTTTGATGGAAAAATAAACATCAATGGTTTATCTATATACACTGAAAATATTCCTTTAATTGAGAATACAGTTACGATTCCAATTGCACAGGGTTGTACCGGTCATTGTACATACTGCATTTCAAAACTTTCAAGGGGAAATCTAAAAAGTTATGATGAGGAATTGATACTTGAAAAGGTAAGAAATGCTGTTAAAAAAGGCTTCAGGGAAATAAGACTCAGTGCTCTTGATACGGCGAGCTATGGTATGGATAAAGGTAAAACACTGGCTGATCTTCTGGAAAAAATAACCAATTTGGAAGGTGACTTCAGAATAAGGGTTGGTATGATGGAGCCAAAAAATACACTAAGAATCATTGATGATCTTCTAGAAGTATATAAAAATGAAAAGATTTTCAAATTCTTTCATATACCGGTCCAGAGCGGTGATGATAGAATACTTGAAGTTATGGGCAGAGAATACGGTTCTGAAGATTTTATTAAAATTTATGATAAAATTAAGAATGTATTTAAACATTTTACACTTTCAACGGACATAATTGTAGGATTTCCCGGTGAGGATGATACTGCCTTTGAAAATACAATAAAAATTATAGAAAAAGCAAGACCGGATATACTCAACATAACACGTTTCTCACCAAGGGAGGGAACGCTTGCATATAAAATGAAACAGATTCCATCAATAATAGCAAAGGAAAGATCAAAAATGCTAACAGACATTCACTACAATATTTCACTTGAAAGGAACAGGGAATTGCTGGGTCTTGATTTTGATGTTATTGTTACGGAGAAGGGAAAAAGAAACTTTCTTGGAAGAACCGATGGTTACAGACCCGTTGTATTAAAAAATGGTGAAATTGGAAAACATTATAGAGTAAAAATAACGGAGGCAAAACCATTTTATCTCTACGGTGAAATTCTACAGTAAATTGTTTGATAAAATTATTGATGTTATCAGATCTTCGAATGTTCTCATAAAACTGTTTATGTTTTTTGATTCCCATTCACAAACCAATCTATTATTTTCAACTTTACATTCAACATAACCCCTGTTTTCAGGCTCAATTGCCATTAAAACATTTTCAGGATCTTTGATTTCCAGTTCAATTTTGCATTTAATCACATGGTAAAATGGTCTTAAAATATATATTTATCCTTTGCATATAGGTTAAGGATCATCATGAGCAAGATTAAGGCAATTAATGATGTATCCGATCTTGTTTCTATTTTTCACACCGCAGATACGGAAATAAAAAGAAATGTTTTTCTTGATTTACTGGGTGCATGGAGGAGTGAGGAGGAAATTCTAAAGAAATATGGTAAGGATGGAAAACTAGCTCTTCTTTACCTTGAAAAGATAAAACTTGTTGAATCCCAATGGCTCACAACACCATCCGGTCAGACAACAAAGGCATACAGGGCATTTTATGATACAGTTCAGATAAACGTTACATTACCAATAATTGAACTTCCTGATATAATTTACATTTCAACCATGAGCGAGGAAGAACTTGAAAAGTATGAGAAAAGAATACTTGAAGTGATGGGTAACCAGAAATCTGTTTACATTGGTAATGTACAGACAGCTCTTAATCTTTCCCTTACATTTCTAAAGGGAATAATTAAAAGGAGTTCAAAATTTGAGCTTAAGGGACATTACCTTGAAAGGGTTGATATCTGAATGTTTGAAAGGATTAGAACGCTGGGCAGTTCCATATCAGGCCTGATTTCAGGCATACTTTTTGGTATTGTCATTGTTTCTCTTTATCTTTTATTCACTTACAACAATAACATTCTTCCCTTTATTTTTCCTTTAATTTTATCAATCATATCAGCAATTTCATTTTTTCTTCCAAAGTTTGTAAGAATTTCCTATTCAATTTCAGGTTTCATTTCTGGTATTCTTCTTGTTATTACAGCCTTTTCAACCTTCCTCATTTTTTTAAAACAAAACATAATTTTTCTGGTAGTTGAAATATTTCTTGTTGTTCTTGCATTTCTATCAACTTTTATTCTAATGCTCACAATGGAAATAAGAATGGAGAAAACAAAGGAAAAAGAAGAAATTAAAGTTCCAAAACCACCATATGAGAGACTATGATAACAGTTCTAAGGCTGGGGCATAGACCTGATAGGGATAAAAGAATAACCACACATGTATGCCTTGTTGCAAGGGCATTTGGTGCAGATAGTGTTATTGTTACAAAAAAGGATGAAAAACTTGAAAAAACGGTGAAAGATATAGTGAAAAGATTTGGTGGTAATTTCAATATAATTTTTGATGAAAACTGGAAGAATGTAATTAAAAATTTCAACGGTGTTAAGGTTCATCTAACAATGTATGGTATACCTGTTCAGAACGTTTTGGATAAAATACCAAGGGATAGGGATATTCTCATCATAGTTGGATCACAGAAGGTTCCTGGTGATGTTTACATGCTTGCTGACTATAATGTTGCCATCACAAACCAGCCCCACAGCGAGGTATCAAGCCTGGCAATCTTTCTTGATAGATACCTCGGTGGAAAAGAATTATATTTAAAATTCAACGGTGAATACAGGATTGTGCCTTCTGAAAGGGGTAAAAATTTAAAGATTTTCAATGAGAATGAATGTTTGAAGGTACTGAAGGATCTAAAAATGCCGGAAAAGCTGATAAAACATTCCATTGCTGTGAAAAATCTTGCCGTGAAAATTGCAGAGCTTGCAGGAGCAGATGTTCCTCTCGTTATCTGTGGATCTTTACTCCATGACATAGGAAGGCTATACGATACTTCAATTTCCCACGGTATAACAGGATCGAAGATTGCAAGCGATCTAGGTTATCCTGAAGAAGTTGTAAATATAATAAAGAGACATGTGGGTGCTGGGATAGGAAAAGAGGAGGCTGAAAAATTGGGTCTGGATGAAACGGATCTTGAACCCCTAACCCTTGAGGAGAAAATTGTTTCACATGCCGATAATTTAATAGTGAATGAAAAAAAGGTAAAGCTTCAGGACGTAATTGAATTTCACAGGAAAAAAGGTATGTATGATATAGCAGGAAAGATTGAAAGATTACACAGGGAACTTTCAGAAATAATTGGAAAGGATATTGACGATATATGGTGATCTTATGTCCGGATCAATTTATGAAAGGGAAATTAGAGAAATACTTTCAGGGAATGAAGAATTTATTGAAAAATTTATAAGGAATTTTAGTGAGGAGGAGAAATTCTATTACAGAAGCATTATAAAAAAACCATTCTTTGTTGTAAGGGCTGCAGGATCAATGGGTATTGATATTATGGCTGTTAGGGATGATTTTTCCATACCCATAGAGGTAAAAAGTTCAAAGGAAAATGTTTTAAGGTTCACACAGGGAAGCAGCAGGGCACAGAAACAGGCAGAGTATTATATTTTAATCGCAAGAAAAAGCGGTGTGTTTCCTGTTTATGCCTTCAGGCTAAAAAGGGCAAACGAGGATCCATGGAGGTTTTTCACAATACCCGGTATGGAAATACATGGTAGAATGGCACTTTTATATGGAGTTTTACCAAAAATGGATTTGACACAGAATGGAAATTTCATATTGAAATGGGAAAAGGGCTTGCCATTGCATAAATTTTTCAAATACATTAACCGCGATTTTTCCTTATAATGTATCTTTTTATATTTCCGCAGTTAAGGCATTTTATAATAATTCTTCCCTTTCTTATTCTCACCGTTGAATTCAGTCCCGGTATAAGTATTGAATAGCAATTTTTGCATATGTATCTTTTTTCAGGTATCTTTACCTTATAATGTTTTGAAATTTCAAGAATAAGTTTTAGATATTCTTTTTCAAGTTCTTTCTCACCCTTCAATTCTGCATCCTTCGCAAGATCCATGAGATCCCTGATCCAGATCCTTGCCCTTTCTTTAATGAACTTTTTTCTCAAAGGATTCACCTTTTTCATCAATGTTTTAATATTTAAAATATTTTACCATCATATGCAATTCAAAGCTGTGGCAACGGACATTGATGGTACAATAACCGATTTGGATAGAAAAATAGTTACACCTGTAATAGGTGCAATAAGAAAACTTGAAAAGAAGAATATAAAGGTAATACTTGTAAGCGGTAACGTTTTACCCGTTACGCTTGGTTTCAAAATATTTCTTGGTACAACAGGTCCAATAATTTCCGAAAATGGAGGCATGTTATTTTATGAAAACAGTATCTACAAGTATTTTGACAAAAGTGATATAGAGGAGGCTTACAAAAAACTTAAGGAAATAATGCCAAACGCAGAAAGAATATTAACGGACAGATGGAGGGAAACATCAATTGTTCTTGATAAAAGTCTTGATAAGGAAAGGGTAAAAGAAATAATGGAAGGTATGGGTTTCAGGGTTGAGGCAACCGGTTATGGCATACATGTTACACATAGAGAGCAGACAAAGTTGTTTGGTTTAAAAAAGGCTGCTGAATTGCTCAACATAGATCTTGAGGAAATTGTTGCCTTTGGTGATAGTGAAAATGATGTTGATATGCTTAAGGGCGCGGGATTCGGTATAGCTGTGAACAATGCATGGGAAATAGTAAAAAGGAATGCAAAAATGGTAACTGATAAAAAATATGGATACGGTTTTGTTGAGGGATTAAAAAAATTAAAAATGATTTAATATTTTTATTGTGTTGTTTGCTGTTGCTTTAGTTGCTCCTGCTGGTAGTACTGCTGTACGCTCCTTATTATTTCATCGTACTTTAGGTATGCAATGAGGAGTAAAATACCTGCAATTACGAATGCAAAAAGAATTGCCAGTATCGTAGCAATAAGCGTATCGTGCTTAGCTTCAGCATATTTCTGATTGTTTAATTCATTTGGTATTTTACTGAAAATGTACCAGAGGACAACAATATCTACTATAACCAAAATCACATAAAAAGGGAAAATAAAAGTAAGGAAGAGAGCAATCAGTAGAGAGATTATTGTCAGTATGCCAGCTATGAGGTTTAAGGTTTTCACTGTCTGAACATCTGGGGGAATATAAACACCAGTTTGGGGTATCATGATTATGTTTATTTTTTTCATGGATATAAAATTTTTCTCTCTTTTATAAAAAATCAAAAGATTAAAGATATGAAATGCTTTTATCGTATTATTATGCCAATAATTGAAACTCTTAAGGCATTGATAGGTCCAACGATTATAACATTAACAATTATAGTTATAATTCTCTATGTTGTTTCCTACCTTCGAAGATTTTTTGAATATCTTAAAATAAAGGAATCAAGGTATTTAAGCCCTGATGCAATAAATTACCTTGAACTCATAGTATTTTACACAATATTCATGCTTGTTACTGTTGTTATTGTTTTTCTTTATTCCCATGTTTCCTCACTTTTCAGGTCATATACTGTTGAAATCATCTATCCATACCTTCCCATGTTCTTTTCAATCCTTCTTGTAATGCTTTTTTCACTTTTTTTACTAGGTATAAATACAAGGGTATTTCAATATTTGAGGGGATCTCTTTCAGTAAAACCAAATAAAATTATAAGTGAAAAGGTTGGATATTACACAGAAATTATAATGAAATACACAATATACATTGTCGCATTAATTCTAATTCTTTTAATCATTTTCTCAGGTTTTAATCTCCTTGGTAATATCCAGACAAAAACATATCTTTTTTTCTATAACAACATTGGAGGATGGATATGGATAATAATTATAATTTCACTAGGTATTGTTGCCTACCTTCTTACGGCAGCATTTATAAGAGATATTAAGCTCAGATCAAAGGTAGAGAAGGAAAAACTCGGGAGATATTTAACATCAATTGCAAAATACATAATTTTCACATTCGTTTTTCTTGCTGTTTTAATGATAATTCTTTCCATGCTTGGTTTTACATACGCCGATATTTTTATATTCACCATATTCGTTTTGATTTTTATTATTTCAAGCATTTTCATAATATTCACACCGCTCAGAAACATGTTTGCAGGAATTGTTATACTCTCCACAGAACCTTTCCTGGAGGATGATTACATTGTTATAGATGAAAACATTGAGGGAAGGGTATTAAACATTACACTTCTCTATACACAACTAAAACAGCCAGATGGAAAAATTGTATTGGTACCAAATTCAAAGATACTTGAAAGCAAAATAAGAATTGTTTCAAGTTCAGGACTTTCAATACCTGTCCATATGGAAATCAAGGTTCCTTCAAAATACAAAATTGATTTTGTTGAAAAGGTTTTCAATGATATAACATCAGAAATTGATGAACTTTTCCAGTCAGGTTCAAGGCCATCAATAATTCTTGAAGAAATTTCCGGTGATTATGATATTTACAGAATAAACTTTCAGATAGATGATTTTAATTCATTAGAAAATGTGAAGGCAAAGATAATGAAAAAATTAAAAGAAAGACTATCTGTGGAAGAGCATTGATATTCTTTCCAGATTTTCCCTTTCACTTCCCACCTTTCTAACTATCAATACAGGCCCATTTAATTTTCCAAGTATTTTAGGATCTGCTGAGAGTGGAATCATACCTTCAGCAAACTCGGAAGGTGGTGGTGTTATAAGAAACTTTGATTTTTTTGAAATTTCTATTATCTTGGCTAGAAAATTCTTTGAAATGAGAGATTCTGTTGTGAATTCAACATTTTCATTTCTAAGCGATTCCTCATACTTTTCCATTAAAACTGACTTTTCACCATTGTATGTGAACTCATAGACTTTAATTTTTGCGTTTAAAGATTTTGAAAGAATCACACCAATTTTTAATGATAACTCATCACTCCTTTTCTTTGATATTATAAGTGTTATTTCATCAATTCTTTCAGGTAAACTATCCCTGAAAATCAATATATCACAGGGAGCATTCCTGTATATTTTTTCAAGTGTTGATCCAAATATTATTCTCCTCACATTTTTCTGTCTCCATGTCATGAAAAGTAAATTTACTTTTCTATTCCTCACTTCATCCTGAATTGCACTTACCGGATCATGGGATGCAATTATTTTTACATCTGGTGTTTTCCCAAATTTCCTGGAAAGTTTTGACATTCTTTCCATCATTTTTATTTTCTCAGATGCATCGTTGTATGTTATTGATGAGGGGGAAATTGTAAGTGGAATTTCAATTGCTGAAAAAAGTGTTATATCTGCATCAATGTTGTTTGCAATTATTGAAGCGATCTTGACGGAATTTGGAAACTCTTCAGCCAATGGGACAAGCATAACGTTTTCCTTTATTTCTTTTATTTTTTCCGTGGGCGGAATAAGAGGTGATGGTTTTTCTATTGCCTTCTTACCTGCCCAGAAATAATAAATGAGAAGACCGATGTCTATCCATGCTATGGCGATTAACCATGCCTCCGGGGAAAAATACCATAATACAACAGCCACCAGGAATTTGGATAGGATTGCCATTATGGGTATGAACGGGAACAGCGGTATTTCATACCCTCTCTTTTTTGTTGGGTTTCTGTGTCTATCAACTATTACAGCAATATTAACAAGTGCAAAAAGAAGAAGGAACATTATGCTTGCTCCAGCAACCAGGGTATCAAGGGGTAAAAAGAGAACCATTGCTGCTATGATTCCACCTGTAATGAAAGTTGCCATGTGTGGTGTTCTATGTTTTGGATGCATTTTTGAGAACAATTTTGGAAGTGATCCATTTCTCCCCATTGCAAATGAAACCCTGATTGCGGAATATACTGTTGCATTTAGTGTCGCTCCTGAACCAAGGAGCATTGCAAGTACAACAATACACTTACCTATATACGGTATTGTCAATCCACCAAAGTTTATCATTGCAAATTTTCCCTGATTTGCCACCCATTCCCATCCAGCCCCTCCTATCATCACAAAAAATAAAAGTATGTAAATTATTGTTACAATTCCAATGGAAAGGAAAATTGCCCTTGGTATGTTTTTTTCAGGGTTTTCAATCTCTTCAGCAGACTGGGCTATTATCTCGTATCCCTCAAATGCAACAAAAAGAAGACCCACTCCAAGTATAATACCCAGGGGATCAATCTGGAATGGCTGGAAATTGTTGATAACATTTGGAGATCTTACCATTGCAAAAATTCCAGCCAATATTAGTATACCAAGCAAAAGGAGCTGAATATTGTTTATGAATGATTGTGATTTTCCTGTTGTGGCAGTCCCCCAGTAATTTATAAGAATAATGATGAGAAGAATTGTGAGAGCTATTATTTTCTCAAAAAACACATGACTGAATGGAACATAAATGTTAAAGGCATCAAAAAGCCAGACGATTGCTGTTGCAAAAACAACAGTATAAAAGGCATCCGCAATGGAATGGGAAAACCATGACATCCATCCACCCATAAATCCAAGCGGTTTTGGAAGTGATTCTTCAACAAAAAGGTATCCACCACCGGCCTCCGGGTAAACTGTTGAAAGTTCGGCATATGTCATTCCAGTTAATATTGTTATAAGATAGTTGAGACCAAGGGCTATAAGTATTGCCGGACCAGCAATCCGAGTTGCCGGTCCTGCCATCACATATATTGTCGCTCCTGTCATTGCACCTATTCCTATATTCAAAAGATCCCTGAACCTCAGATCCCTTCTGAAACTAATGGAGAGTTTCTCTTCCTGCATAATTGGAAATCATAATTTAATACCCATTCTTAATGTTTTTTATAATATCCTTCCATGTAAAATACAATCAATGCTGAAAAAAGAGGACCAAGTGAAAGAAAAATGAATGCATAGTATATGTTTTTAGAATATTCAATAATTGATCCAATAATAGCTGGAACAATGATCTGGCTTGGCTGTGAAATCAGATTTGCAAGACCCATGGATGTTGCAGCCCTACCTTTTGTAATTTCAGCTATGTATGTGTCAAGAGGTGTTCTGAAGAAATAAACAACGAATCCCAGGAAAAATGAAAAGATATAAAGAAGGTTAAAGGGAATAAATGGAAAAATTATTAAAAATATAAAGAAAATAATAAGGGATAATATTATAATCCTTTCCCTTATTCTAAAATAATCGGATATAAAACCTGATACCGGAGAAGCTATAATGCTTCCGATGGAAAATATTATAAGTGAAATGCCTGCATAATAATAACTGTTGAATCTCAAAAAAATAAGAAGGTAAAGGAAAGATGATGTACCCCACAGTCCCCAGAAACCAAAAAATCTTGCAAGTGATGTAAGGATTGAGATTATGTTTATTGCACCCTTTCTATGCTCATATTTTTCATTCTTTATGAATAAAACAATTATTGCTATAAAGAATGTTAGAATTGATAGGTAAAGGTAAACAATTCTCCAGGCATCAATGCTAATTTTCAGAGAATAAACATTTACAATGAAAAGTGTTAGCGGTGCAACGAGATTTAATGTACCTATTGATGTACTTTTATAACTTTCACTTTTTTCAGCGATCAACTTTACAGATCCAATGTATGTTGGTCCTGAAAAAATTCCTATAAAAAACATTAACAGGATTGCTTCCAGATAATTTTCAATGAATGAAAAAGCATAGATCAATATTGCCATTATGAATAAAGAAAATGAAACAACTCTGAAACCATATTTGTCAACAAAGTATCCCATTGGTAAATTTGATATTGTATATCCTGTATAAAAGGATGTTAATATCAAACCTCCAAGGAAATAATTTATTGCAAGAGCATTTGTTATTGGTATAATTGTAACACTGTAAATTAATCTAACAAAAACCTCAGGGAAGGTTATAAGGATTGCCATTGAAACGATCAACAATTTCTTTAACATTTTAATGCGGAGGGGGAGATTTGAACTCCCGAATCCCTATGGAAGCAGATCTTGAGTCTGCCGCCTTTAGCCAGGCTCGGCAACCTCCGCACAAAAATTCATAAAGATAATTCTTTATTTTTAATTTTTCATTAACCATTACTGTACTTTCTTTTTCTTTGTTGTAGTCTTTATTTCCGTAATTTTAGAATTCAAATCGCTTATCATTGCCTCAATGGCATCCTCAAGTTCTGTAAAAAATTCCTTCAGTTTATCATCGATGTCATAGATGATATGGTAATATGTTGTGTTTATTTTTGCAGATAGAACGTTCAGGAATGAAATCTTGTTCTCAAGTTCTTCAAGAACTTTCTTAATTTCTTCCTGTGTTTTCTTAAGATCTTCTATATCCTTCTCCAATTTCATCACCGTCTGTGAAACTCTTTCTATTTCTTCTTCCAGTTTTTTCTTTGAAAACATTTCATAATGTGATCTGAAATGAATATAATAAATTTTTTGGAATTCTGCTTCAAATTTATATCATTAAAAGGAGAAAGATTTTCCATAATTAATGATTGCAAAATTTTATGTCCGGATAAAATTTTCATATAAGGTAACATAACCTTTATATTTGAAGTGTAATTTAGGTAAAGAGCACGGGCCCGTAGCTCAGCTAGGTAGAGCATCTGGCTTTTAACCAGGTGGCCGGGGGTTCGAATCCCCTCGGGCCCGCTGATAAGAAGGTGCGTAGGATGAAGAAAATAAATGTATTGGAACATGAACTGGTTCCAGAACACTATCTTCTTTCAGAGGAGGAAGAGAGGGAAATTCTTGAAAAATTACAGATATCAAAGGATTCATTGCCAAAAATAAAAAGAAGCGATCCTGCTATAAAAATGCTCGAAAAAATAAGCGGACCAATTAAACCGGGAAGGGTGATAAAAATTATTCGAAAAAGTCCCACATCTGGGAAAACAGTAGCGTACAGGGTTGTTGTAGAGGAATGAAAAAATTTTTATCTATGGAATATTAAGGATGTGGATAACATGAATGAGATTATTGATGCGTTTTTCAAACAAAAAAGTATTGTTGGCCACCATATTGCGAGCTATAATGCATTCATACCAACACCGGATAATCCAAACAGCATTCTTCAACAGATAGTAGATTCAACAAGGGTAACGGATACTGATGAGCCTGGAGAAATGACTCTCGATAAATCAAAAACAGGCGGAAGGGTTATAAAAATAAGGTATGGAAGAGTAAAAAAGGATGGGCAGTACAGTGCACCAACGGTTTATGTTTCTGTTGCCAGGGGAAGGGGAGGTTCTGAGGCAAACAGAATAAATACACCCATGGAGGCAAGGTTGAAGGATTTCACATATTCAGCAGAGCTGGGTTTAAGGTTCACGGTCATAGAATGTGATGAAAATGGTGAAAGGTGTGTTGAACATGAACCGGAGGAGGTAAAGATTGGTGATATTCCAATAATGCTTAAAAGCAAGATATGCGTTCTTCACCCGGATAACATTGATGAGTACATTGAGGAAAACATAGGGAAGAATGAAAGGGTACCAAGCAAAAGTGATCCTTATGAAAATAAACTCAGCTTTGTTGGTGAGGATCCCAACGATCCCGGTGGATACTTCATAATTTCTGGAACTGAAAGGGTTCTTATTACACTGGAGGATCTTGCACCAAACAGGGTACTTGTTGAATATGAGGAAAAGTATGATACAAAGGTTGAAACAGCAAAGGTTTTTTCCGAAAATTCCGGTTACAGGGCACTTATTACAGTGGAAAAGAAACTTGACGGAATTCTTGCCGTTTCAATTCCCATAATAAATGGAACAATACCTCTTGTTATTTTGCTTAAAGCACTTGGTCTGGAGAAGGATGAGGATATATTCAAGAGTATTGTAAGTGACAAAAGAATGGAACCAATTGTTCTTGCAAACATTGAGGACTGTGAAAGGGAAAACAATTACAGTGAAGAGGGTGTAAAAACAACGGAGGACGCAATACAGTACCTTGAAAAAAGGTTTGCTGCAGGGCAGGCAAAGGAGTACAGGGAGAAAAGATTATCACAGATCCTTGATAAAAATCTTTTACCCCATCTTGGAGATAAACCTGAGGACAGGCTTAAAAAGGCTCTTTACCTTTCAAGGATGGCAAGATCTGTCCTTGAATTGCATTTTGGAATAAGGAAGGAGGATGATAAGGATCATCTTGCAAACAAAAGGATGAAACTTGCAGGTGATTTACTTGAAGAACTTTTCAGGCAGTCATTTGAAGCTCTTCTTAAGGATCTTAAATACCACCTTGAAAGGACATACAACAGGAAGAAGGGAATAAAGTTAAAGGCTGCCGTAAGACAGGATGTTCTAACCCAGAAAATTCTGCATGCAATGTCAACAGGTAACTGGGTGGGTGGAAGAACCGGTGTTTCTCAGCTTCTGGATAGAACATCGCATATGAGCATGCTCAGTCATTTAAGAAGGATATCATCACCATTAACAAGGTCCCAGCCACACTTTGAGGCAAGGGATCTTCATCCAACACAGTGGGGTAGGATGTGCCCAAATGAAACACCCGAAGGTCAGAACTGCGGTCTTGTAAAGAATGCAGCCCTCATAATTGATGTTTCCGAAGATGTTCCAGCATCACAGATGATGAAGGATCTAATAAAATTGGGCCTTAAGCATCTTGAATATGATACGGGCGAAATGAGCAGGGTTTACCTTAACGGTGATCTTGTTGGTTTTTATCCCAATGGTTCGGAGCTAGCAAGACAGATAAGGGAAAAGAGAAGAAGGGGTGAGATAGACCATAACGTTAACGTGAAATATGATGATACAACAAATGAAGTTATCATAAATTCTGATAGAGGGAGGTTGAGAAGGCCTCTACTCATAGTTGAAAATGGAAACATAAAGTATTCAAACAAAATGAGGGAGGCTATTAAAAATGGAACAATGAAAATTGATGATCTCATAGTAAACGGTGTTATAGAATGGCTTGATGCGGATGAGGAGGAAAATGCATTTATTGCTGTTTATGCCTACAATGTTCCCGATAAATGTCCAGTATGTGGTGCAATCCTTGGAAGGAATGATGTTACATGGACGAACCTTGACAAGAGCGATTCTTATGTTGAATTGAAATGCAGGTACTGTAACCACACCTTTAAGGTTGAAAAATTGTTGAACAATGAACATACACACCTTGAAATAGATCCAAGTGTAATTCTCGGTCCAATAGCGGGATCAATACCCTATCCTGACCATAACTCCTCAAGCAGGATAACCATGGGAGCAGCCATGATGAAGCAGTCACTGGGTCTTCCCATGTCCAATTACAGGAGGAGACCGGATACAAGGCAGCATTTACTTCACTATCCCCAGGTTCCAATTGTTAAGACAAGGAGCATTGATTTTGCAGGATATAACGTTAGACCTGCCGGACAGAATATGGTTGTTGCAATTCTTTCATACCATGGATACAACATACAGGATGCACTTGTTATGAACAAGGCATCAATCGAGAGGGGTCTTGGAAGATCAACATTCTTCAGAACATATACAACAGAGGAAAGAAGGTATCCGGGAGGGGAGGAGGATAGAATCGAGATACCCAGTCCAGATGTAAGGGGTGCAAGGAGTGAGGAGGCATACAGGTTCCTTGAGGATGATGGTTTAATTCCACCCGAAACCTTTGTTCAGGGTGGTGATGTTCTTATAGGTAAAACATCACCTCCAAGGTTCCTTGAGGAACAGCCCGGAATCCTGGGTCCTCAGAAAAGGAGGGAATCTTCAATAAGCATGAGACCTGAAGAAACAGGTATAGTTGACAGTGTTCTTCTAACAACATCAGAAAACAACAACAGACTTGTAAAAATAAAAGTTAGGGATCAAAGGATACCTGAACTTGGAGATAAGTTTGCATCGAGGCATGGCCAGAAGGGTGTCCTGGGTGCAATAGTACCGCAGGAGGACATGCCTTTCACTGAGGATGGTATAATACCTGATTTAATAATAAATCCACATGCCATACCTTCAAGGTTAACAATCGGGCATTTACTTGAAATGATAGGCGGAAAGGTTGGATCCTTTGAGGGCAGGTTCATAGATGCCACGGTCTTTTCAGGTGAACCTGAAGAATCTCTGAGACTGGCCTTAATAAGAAATGGTTTCAAGTACACGGGAAGGGAAACAATGTATGATGGTATAACGGGAAGGAAATTTGATGCGGATATTTACATAGGTGTTATTTATTATCAAAAACTACACCATATGGTTGGTGGAAAGTTCCATGCAAGATCAAGGGGACCTGTACAGATCCTAACAAGACAGCCAACAGAGGGTAGATCAAGGCTTGGTGGATTGAGGTTTGGAGAGATGGAAAGGGATACATTGATCGGGCATGGTGCAGCTCTCGTTATAAAGGACAGGCTTTTGGATCAATCCGATGGAACAATACTTTATGTCTGCGGTAATCCTGATTGTGGGCATATTGCAATATTTGATAGGAAGAAGGGTACGTTGAGATGTCCAGTTTGTGGAAACACAACAAATATTTATCCCATAGAAACGAGCTATGCATTCAAGTTGATGAGGGATGAGCTGATGAGTCTTGGTGTTATTATGAGAATACAGCTGGGTGATCTAAAATGATTGGTGTTGAGATTCATAAAAGGATTAATAATCTTAAGTTTGCACTACTTTCTCCGGATGAAATAAGGAAAATGAGTGCCATAAAGGTAACAACAGCAGATACATACGATGATGATGGTTTTCCTCTCGACAGGGGTCTGATGGATCTTCACATGGGTGTTATTGAACCCGGTTTAAGGTGCAAAACCTGTAACGGTAAGGTGGATGAATGCCCGGGTCATTTCGGTCATATTGAACTTGCCATGCCTGTGATACATGTAGGATTTGTAAAGGAAATAAAGGAAATACTGGAATCCACATGCAACACCTGTGGAAGAATAAAGATGAAGGATGAGGAGCTTGAGAATTTCAGACCAACGCTTGAAAAATACCTTGAAGAAGGGAACACATTCGAATTTTTATCACTAACGGATAAAATTAAAAATGAAGCATCACAAAGGACGGTTTGTCCGCACTGTGGTGCGGAACAGTATAAGATCACACTAGATAAGCCAACAACATTCAGGGAAAACGGAAGGAAAATATCACCAAAAGAAATAAGGGAAAGGTTTGAGAGAATACCTGATAAGGATCTCATATTCCTTGGTTTGAATCCAAAGACAGCAAGACCGGAATGGATGATCCTTACCGTTCTACCCGTTCCACCAGTTAATGTAAGACCCACAATTACCCTTGAGACAGGAGAAAGGAGTGAGGATGATCTTACACACAAGCTTGTTGATATAATAAGAATAAATCAAAGATTGAGGGACAGCAAGGATAGCGGTGCACCCCAGCTGATCATTGAGGATCTATGGGAATTGCTCCAGTACCATGTAACAACATACTTTGATAATCAAACATCAGGTCTGCCACCCGCAAGGCACAGATCGGGCAGACCTTTAAAAACATTGGTTCAAAGGCTTAAGGGTAAGGAGGGCAGGTTCAGGTCAAATCTTTCGGGCAAAAGGGTTAACTTTTCTTCAAGAACTGTCATATCGCCTGAACCATTCCTTTCAATAAATGAGGTTGGTGTTCCAGAGGCCGCGGCAAGGGAGCTTACAGTGCCAATAACGGTTACTCCATACAACATTGAAAAAATAAGGGAGATTGTTAGGAGAGGTCCCAATCCAAAGGGTGAAAAGTATTTGCCTGGAGCGAATTATATAATAAGGTCCGATGGTAGGAGGATTAAGGTAACGGAAAAGAATGCTGAGGATATTGCAAATAAGCTCGAGATTGGGTGGGTTGTTGAAAGGCAGCTCATGGACGGTGATGTTGTATTATTCAACAGGCAGCCAAGTCTTCACAGAATGTCAATGATGGCGCACAGGGTAAGGGTGATGAAGTACAGGACCTTCAGGTTTAACCTTGCCGTATGTCCACCATACAACGCTGACTTTGATGGTGATGAAATGAACCTTCATGTTTTACAGAGTGAGGAGGCAAAGGCAGAGGCAAGGATTCTTATGGCAGTTCAGGAACATATAAGATCACCAAGGTTCGGTGGTCCAATTATAGGTGGAGTTCACGACCATATTACAGGTCTTTTCATGCTCACATATAAAAATCCAAAGTTCACAAAGGAAGAGGCTTTACATATTCTATCCTATGTGAAATTTGATAAATTACCTGAGCCACATATGGAGGATGGAAAAGAATATTACTATGGTAAGGACCTCTTCAGCCTTATACTCCCAAAGGATCTGAACGTTGAATACAAATCCAAGATATGCGACGGAATGGGCTGCAAAGTATGTACACCTGAAAACTGTCCCCATGATGCCTATGTTATAATAAGGAATGGAAAACTCCTTGCAGGAACAATTGATGAAAGATCCATAGGTGCATTCAAGGGTGTACTTCTTGACAAAATTTCAAGGAATTATGATTCATCCGTTGCCGCAAAATTCATAGATGATTTCACAAGGTTGAGCGTTGGTGTAATTTCATTCCTTGGTTTCACAACAGGAATAGATGATACGGATATTCCTGAAGAAACAAAAATACAGGTTGATGAAATAATTAATAAGGCAATCGAAAAGGTAAATCAGCTTATTGATGCATATCAAAAGGGTATTTTGCAACCATCTCCCGGTAAATCACTGGAAGAAACGCTTGAGGACAACATAATGAAGGTTCTTTCAGATGCGCAGAAGAAGGCTGGTGATATTGCAAGCAAGCATCTTGGTATGGAAAATCCATCCGTTATCATGGCCAGATCTGGAGCAAGGGCATCCATGCTTAACCTTTCACAGGTAGCTGCAACAATAGGTCAGCAGGCTGTTAGGGGGAGAAGGATAAACAGGGGTTACGTTGGAAGAACATTACCCCATTTCAGGAGGGGTGATCTTGGTGCCTATGCACATGGTTATGTAAGATCCTCATACAAAAAAGGCCTTACACCCCTGGAGTACTTCTTCCATGCAATGGGTGGAAGGGAAGGTCTTGTTGATACGGCTGTGAGGACATCAAGAAGCGGTTATATGCAGAGAAGGCTGATAAATGCACTGGAGGATCTCAAGGTTCTTGAGGATGACAGAAGGGTTGTTGATACAACTGACAATGTTGTTCAATTCAACTACGGAGAGGATTATGTTGATCCAACAAGATCAGTTGGAGGAAAACCCGTTGATCTTGACAGCATATTCACAAGGGTACTGGGAGAGGAATTTCTCGTTAAAAAAAGGGGTGAAGGGAAATGATCTCATTCATATGGTTTGAGAACCAGGAAAGGTGGAACAAAATAGTTGAAAAATTGCCTGTAAGGTATGCTGTTGATTTCCAGATACCTGAAGATATAACATTACCTTTGAAGGCATTTGTAACACTTGATGGAAAGAGGGTTGAATTTTCAGTTACAATAGAAAAGGTAATGGGAAAAAATGAGGAATATGACCTTTCAAGATCAAAGAAGAACATAGAGAACATAATTTTAATAACATCCTATGAAAATGTGAACCTGCCTATTGAGGAATTTGAGATCATAGGCAAGAATGTTAAAAAGGTGCAGAAGTTTGTTCTCGTAAATGTTGAGGAATTCAAGCCAACACTTCCTGTTAAATTCAGGGAAATGTCCGATATAGAAAAAAGGATTCAAGCAATAATAGAGAAAAGAAATGCATATCTTCCTGAAAGGGTAATTGCGGATATAGCAAAATATGTTGAAAGGTATTCTGCAGAGAAACATCTCGAAAAAATTGTTGAAGAAGCAATAAGTGATTACGAAAAGTCACTTGTTGATCCATATGAGGCTGTGGGTATTGTTGCCGCCCAATCAATAGGTGAACCGGGTACACAGTTAACACTAAGGACATTCCACTTTGCAGGTGTTGCGGAAGTAAACATTACAAAGGGTCTACCAAGGCTAATAGAGATTGTGGATGCACGATCAAAACCAAGCACCCCGACCATGGAAATATTCCTTGAGGATAAGATAAAGAAGGATCAGGAAAAGGTGGAGGCGCTTGCAAAAAAGATAGAGAGTGTAAAGGTAATAGACATTGCAGATGTTGAAATAGATCTTGTGGGTATGTTGATAACAATAGCTATAGATAAATCAAAGCTTGAAAAAAGGATGCTCAAAAAATCACAGGTACTTGATGCAATTAAAAAGTTAAGGCACCAGGGAATAACAATAAAAGAGGAAGGGGATAGAATAACACTTGAACTGGATGAACCATCCTACAAAAAAATTTATTTACTTTCAGAGGAAATTAAAAATCTAATAATTTCAGGTATAAAGGGTATAGATAGGGCCATAGTTAAGTTTGAGGAATCACTGGGTGAATATAAGATATACACACAGGGTTCAAATCTAAAAGCTGTTCTGGAAATGGATGGTGTGGATGCAAGGAAAACAAGGACAAATGATATAATGGAAATATATGATGTACTTGGTGTTGAGGCTGCAAGGAATGCAATTATGGAGGAAAGTATAAAGACCCTTGAGGAACAGGGTTTGAACGTTGATATTAGGCATTTAATGCTCGTTGCCGATATGATGACCTATGAGGGAACGGTTGAAGCAATAGGAAGGCATGGTGTTGCAGGCAAAAAATCCAGCGTGCTTGCAAGGGCAGCATTTGAAATTACGGCCAAACACCTTCTTCAGGCAGGCCTTCTTGGTGAAAGTGATGAACTGAGGGGAGTTGCCGAAAATATTATAGTGGGCCAGCCCATAACGCTGGGTACAGGTGCCGTAAATCTCATATACAAATATCCTGAAAAGAAGAGGTGAAATGAATGGACATTGTAAGGGAAATTAAGAGAGCCATAGAAACTGGAAAGGTATATTTCGGACTTGATCAGGCAAGGAAATCTCTTAGAAACAAAACAGCAAAACTTTACATAGTTGCAAGGAACTGTCCTGACTCATATTTCCTTCAGGAAAATGTTGAAAATGTTCCAACAATAATATTTCAGGGAACATCAACTGAACTTGGATCAGTTTGCGGAAAAATGTTCGATGTATCAATAATAACAGTTATAGATCCTGGAGAATCATCATTAATTAAAAAAGAGTGAAAATTTATGGGAACGATAAAGCTGGATGAAAACAGTTTAAGGAACATGATGACATTTCAGTCGTTAACAAGGGTTGACGTTTATGACATTGCGGAGGATGAGGAAAACATAATATTTGTTATCTATCCGGGGACTTTGAGGAAGGCAATTGTCAACAATGGTGAAAACGTTAAGAAGGTTCAGGAAAAGCTTGGTAAAAAAATAATAATTGTGGAGTATAGCCCGGACATAAAAAGGTTTGTTT
>JAVRLI010000002.1:0-36612 GCA_031961525.1 Thermoplasmatota archaeon
AACATAAACTTCATGATCCCTGTTTAATTTTTCAAGTAATTCTTTTTTAATTTGGAGCTCTTTTTCCTTTTCTTCAAGATCATCCTTCCTTTTTAATTCATTCTCATAATTTTTTATTTTTTCCCCAATTTTCATTCTATTATTTTTCTTCTCATCAATCTTTATTTTATTTTCATTCAATTCATTTTTTAAATTCTCATATTCCTTTCTTTTCCTTTCCATTTCATCATAACTATTCTCAATAGATGAAAATTCTGTTTTCAGCTTTTCAATTTCTTCATTTAACTTTTTTAGATTTTCACTATAAATTGAAATTTCATTTTTTATTTCCTCCATTCTCCTTTCACTCTCATTTATTAATTCCCTGTTTTCACCTATCCTGAATATTCTCATCTCAATTTCATTTTTAACTATTCCCTTCAACAATTCAATGTTCTCCGATATATTCTTGAAATCCGTTATACCAAAAAGATCGTATATTATTTTTAGCTTATCCTCACTTTTCATCTCGAGAATATTCCTCATTTCATCCTGACCGGCATAAAAAAGAAGATCAAAAAACTTTGGATCCTTTGCCCTGTCAAACTTTACCCTGAATATTTTTGAAATATAATTTCTCATTTCACCATCGCTTATTCTTCTTTCAATTCCATTTTCAACAACAATTATTTCATTCGATGAAAATCCGGTCTTTGTTCTCTTCAATATTCTTTTAAAAATTATATCAGAGCCATCACGATCAAGTGTAACACTTACCTCCCCATGATTCTCACCAACCCTCAACAATGTTTCAGCATTCTGAAATGATCCAAAAAGTGCAAATTTCAGACCATCCAGTATTGATGTTTTACCTGAACCCACCTCACCTTTAATAAGAACAACACCTCTTGGAATTGATAGTGATGTATTTTTATGTGACCTTATGTTTTTTAGTTCAATGTTTTTTATTATCACGGTTGATCACCGCCTTTATAAATCTTTCAGTCTCCCTTTTCAACCTTTCTATATAATCCATGGATTTCTCATTCTGTTCCCTTTCCATTTTCAGTGTTTCCATAAAAGATCTTACATCAAAGTCAAATGGATTCTCTACATTAAAGTTCTCATTTTCCTCAAGAATTATCTCTTTTTTATAGCTTTCAACATCCCTTTCCCTTATGAAAATTCCAGGGAATTTCCTTCTCAAAGATAGTGGAATTGTTGTCAGGTTCATCTGGAAATAACCCTTATATTTGCCGAAATAGTTGATTAAAACTATTGATTCACTGTTTAAATTTTCAAGGCCTTCCCTTGTTTCCCTTATTATTTCCTCCATGCTTTTGTTTTCAACATTTATATTCAATTTTGAAACCTTTAATTCACTATCAATGAATCTTATTTTAAAATCTTCAACCAGCGCAAATCCCCTTTCATAAATGTTGAAAATTTCATCCTGTGTTGATGCAAAAAATATTCCAGGATAAACAACAGGCCTGCCATTCTTTTCCAGTATCTGCCTTTTATGAACATGCCCCCCGGCATAATAGGAAAAACCATCGGGTAATTCCGATATTCTTAAACTTTTTACATTCTGCAATATTCCTTCAATTGCGGCATGAAACAAAAAAATTGAATTATTATCATCCACCTTTTCAATCTTTTTTATTATTTCAATGTCCATGGAATTCTCTAGACCACCTATTCCATATAAATTAAAACCTGTCCTTTCATCATGTGTTGGTATCAGCTTACCATTTTCATACCTTGAAACATCATTGAAAATACCTGATGCAACGAGTATGTCATAAATTGTTCTTTCCGAATATTTTCTATCGTGTGATCCCGGTATTGTGTATATCTTTTTATCCTTTTCATTGAATTCCCTGAATTTTTTTACAACATTTTTTAAATCGTTGAACATGCTGTATGGGCTGTCAAAAATATCACCGCTAATGATTATAAAGTCAACATTTTCCTTTATTGCAAAATCTATCATGTTCATGAAATTTTTTATCATTATTCCATGTATTTTTTCGAAGCTGGAGAACGCACCAAGATGCAGATCCGAAACATGTATGAACTTCATAATGAATAGTAATATTTAAAAAAATTTTACTTTTCCTTCTTTCTTTTCTTTATTTCCTCATCCTCCTTTATCAATTCATCCATAAGATCCCTTACCCTCCATTCAAGGGATGTGGTTGTTGTTACAGCTATTATGCTCTTGGGTAAATTTTCATTTTTCTTGTAATGGTTTATGAACTCAATCACCTCCCTATCGGAAAAGTTGTGTAAGAGTATTACCCTTGTTCCCTGAACGTTTTCATTATCACCAAGTTTTCTGAATGACATATTAAAGAATAATATTAACTCCCTTATTAGAATTTTCAATGAACCGGAAAAATATTTAAATCCATCATTCAATTATGCAAACATGCATTTGAGCAAGAGAAAAAAGGAAAGGGAACTGGTTGAAAATTATATAAGGCATATTTCAATAGTATCCGATTCATCAAACTTTCTTACGGATGCATACAATGCACTTATGGATCTTAACTATTCAAAACTTGATGAATTAACCAATGAAATAGAAAAGAAAGAAAAGGATGCGGATGATGTTAGAAGGGAGAATGAGAAACTTCTCTATGAGGGTGTTCTTTTCCCTTCAGATAGGTTCACATTTATAACACTATCGGAGAACATTGATCATGTTATGGGTAAAATTCTTCAAACACTGAGAACATTTTCTTTGAGAAATATGCCCCTTCCAGGGGTGAATTTCCTCAAGGATGTTAATTTCAAGGAATATGTTGATGTTACAATTGAAACATTAAAATTGCTTCAAGAGGCTGTTACAGTATTCTTTACGGATTCACAGAAAGCAATTGATCTCTGCCATAAGATTGAAGAATATGAACACAGGGCAGATGTAATTAAATTAAAAATACTTAAGGAACTGCACAGAAGAGAAAAAGAACTTGATGTTTACACCGTTCTACAGATCGAAAACCTTGTTCACAGGATAGATGAAATAACGGATGAGGCAGAGAATACAAGTGATACAATTGTTCTCATATTAACAGTAGCAAAACCGTGATGAACATGGATATTATGGGTGTTGTTATCCATGAGAATATTAGCTGATTTACCTTTAAAAGATTTATCTCCCTGTAACCTTTCTTGAGACCTGAACCCACCATGGATCCTATTACACCCTGTGTTATTGAAACGGGAATATGAAATTGTGTGAATGATTCAACAATTATTGCTGAAGATAGCTGCGAAACAAATGATCTGTATGCATTTAGATTTACAATCGATTTTGTAACTGTCTTGTAGGTTAAAAAATTGAAAATAAATGTTCCAAAAAATATACCTGCTATGGATGAAATCAAATTTAAAAATGATGGGGAAATGGAATATATGAGACCTATGGTGTTTGATCCAAGTGTATAGGAAAGAAAAGCGCTTGATAAAAGAAATGTAATGGTGAATGAATAACCCCTGAATGGTCTTTTCGTTTTTTCACTGAATGAATAGATAATAAAACCGAATATAATTGAAAAGAGAAATGCAACAATCCAGGATATGAAAACAATTGTATAATAAAAATAATCCATTTCATTCATAATTAAAGAAAATGCCAGAATTGATCCTGTAAAAACCATACCTGCGGAAAGAGGATAGGAGAGAATACTGAAAATTACAAAGACTATAAGAACTGATAGGTAAACAAAAGGAACGTATGATGGTATTAAATGTATTGGCGGTAACATTTTCATACCCTCAAGAACCAGACCTAAACTCATGAAGATTGAAATGAAAAGTGATCCTGAAAATTTACCCATGATCCTTGATGAATTCAATGGACCTAAGATTAGGGCTGAGTTATTTCCCGAAATTATTGTGGATAGAAGAAACAAAAGTATTTCAACAAGCACAAAAAGTATATGATGATTCAATATTTAAAAGAAATCCTCAATTTTGTTCTTTTTCTTCTTTTCTTTTTCCTCATGTTCAAAAAGTGTTGACTGCCTTTTTCCGGAAATCAATGCATTCTGATCAAGTTCAAAAACTTCAGTTATCCTTGATAAAGTTTCTGCAACACGTCTTGCATAATACTCATAATCAGGCTTCTTTGTGAACGGCCTCCCGTTTATGTAAGGTTCAACCTCCTGTGGACTTTTTCTATCATTTATTACAACCCATGATACCTTCATTCCGGGAACAAATTCATAGCCCATTTCCTGTAATTTTCTTGCTGCCTGAACGTTTGGCATGGAATCCGGATTTTTGTATTGCCTTATATCCCTGACGGATCTTGAAATCACCAGCTTTTCAACAGGTACCTTTCCCTTCTTAACTTCATCAATAACCTCTTTTGCCCTTCTCTTCGCCTCATCCAGCTTACCATCCAGAATAAGTTCAAAAATTTCCATCAGAACTTCACTCTGAAAATCAAAGCTATCTGTTCTCCTTGTTTCATATCCCCTCACGACAATCTGCCCTCTTTCCTCTGGTGGATAAACAACCTTACCCACATACCTCTTCTTTGCTCCATGGGAAAAGAAGGGTTCAAGTATCTGTTCAAACTCAAATGTTAGGTTCAATTTTTTTGAGAATTCATCAGCCACTTTATTACCAAATTCAATTGAACCCTGAAGATCCTGCTTTGGAGATAAGAAGAAAACACTATCAGTATCACCATAAACAACCTTTATTCCTGAATCCTCAAGATCCTTTATAACATTTTTAACTGTTTCCCTTGCAAAGGCAGTTATGCTTGATCCAATTTCCTTGTTTGTGAACCTGTAGAAATTGGATGCAAAAACACCATAGAATGAATTCATCAAAATTTTTACAGCCTGCTGAAGACCATCAAGATACCTTTTCGTTTCAGAATCCGCTTTCTTCATCCTTGCCTTTATTTCATCCCTCTGCTTCATTAAATTGCTCAGTATTCTGGGAACCAGACCTTCCTTAACATCCTTTGAGAGGAATCTTGCACCTGATGGACTTACAATTGTTCCATCCTTGCTAAGTGTTGTGAAACAAATGTTGTATTTTATTATGATTGATGGGTACATGGATTTGAAGTCAAGAACACATACCCAGTGGTATAAACCAGGCTCGATTGTATGAACATATCCACCTTCAATCTTCTCCTCTTCCTCTTCAAGTGACATCATCAGAGGAACACCAATGTTATTCCTGTCAGCCTCCCTTATCAATATTGAATCTATTAGAGTTGATGATCCTGAATTCATAACATCATCCATGGGTAGCTTTGAAACCGTTGAGAGATCCTGGTATTTCCTCAAAACCTCTATTTTCAATAGAATCTTCAATGCAAGAATTGCATCATTGACACAGTATTCTATCACCTTTTCCTTTTCCCTATTCCATTCATCATCCATCTTCGTTCTGTCAACATCCATCTTCTCTTCTCCGAGAAGAAGTTTTGCCACAGCGTTCAAGGTCTCCTGCTTTGGTTTTATTTCCCTTTTAACGTTCCACCAGGCATCCGCAACTATCCTTCCATGAACACGCCAGAACTGACCCATGATCCTTTGTGGTGTTGAACCATCTCTTCCAATGTTGAATTCAATGCCATTTTCCTTTGCAAGATCCATTATGTAAGGTAAATCGTAACCATCAATGTTGTATCCTGTTATAACATCCGGATCCTCTTTTTTTATTATATCAAGAAAATTTCTAATGATTTTTTCATTCTCTCCCTCCAAATGGTATGTTCTTATTTCACCCCTATCGTAAACCGCGATTCCAACGGTATAAATTTTCTTTTCCTTCAATGAATTTTCTATATCAAAACTCAGTATCTTTAGATCGGATAAAAATGGTTCAACATTTTTAATTTCATCCGCTTCTACAACAAGATCCGTAGAATATTTTTCATTTTTTATTTCCTTTCCCTCCACCTCAACACAGGATCCAAGATCATAATCGTACATGAACCTGTGATGAAACGGTATGTCAGCAGCAAGTACCTGACATCTTTCCTGTGCCATCTTCCTGTAGTTTGGAACCTTCCAGGGGGAATACAATGTTATTTTCTTACATTTTTTTATTGATCCTGAGACCCAGAGATCCTTGTCCTCGATGGATATTATTTCATTATCATTTTTTAATGATTCAATTAGATCCTTTGGTGGTTCAACAAGGTAAAAGTATGGTTTGAAATTCTTTACCCTCACAACAATGGATTTACCCTCCTTTGTTTTACCAAACAGTTCAACAACAACATTCTTCTCATCACTTCTGTCGTATGATCCTGTGAGAATTCTTAAACTGTATTCCATGGTTAATCAAATTAATTAATAATTAATTAAACTTTTTATGTTTTAAACTTTGAGAAATTATTTATATGGATTATTTTTTATGGTAAATCAGGGCCCGTGGTCTAGCTGGTTATGACGTTGCCCTTACACGGCGAAGGTCACCGGTTCGAATCCGGTCGGGCCCATTAAAGACTTGGAGGATAAATATCTTGCAAAAATTGATCCTTATTAGAATATTATCTCAGAGAGCATATTTCCATACAGAAAAATGGATCTAAAAATTTTCCTATTAAAATATAAGTTCACTTATCAAATGGAAAAAAATTAAGATTAACAAAATTAGAGAAATTTTGATTTCATTTATTATTTAACTCACTGTTTTAGCAGGGATGCAAATTTTTGTTTAAAAACAGATACTTTTTTTACACAAAAATTTGAAAAAACTTTTAAATATTTGTTAATAAATAAATATATATAGTAACCAAATTATGAACAAGTTTAGGATTTAAAAGGAAGTGGGAGTATGAAAATCGTACTAACCGCTGGAAGAGCATTAATGAGTGATTATAATGGAACAAGCTACATGGGTTTTGTGTCTGCTCTTCCCGCAAGTTTAATAGGAAAGAGATTGGAAAAAGTCTTCTTCCCCACCTATTCAGATGAGAATGGTCGTGTTTTATTAGGCACATATTCTATACTTAAGATAGAATCATCCCTGATAAAAGCTGGATTTTCAAGGGATGAGGTTATTGTTGCAGATCCCACAAAACTTGATAAAGTAATTGGTGAAGATACAAAGGCTATTGGTGTTACCTGTATGGATCCTCTTGGAGTGGGATATGGAAGCGGTATAGTTTACATGGCAATGATGCTTTACGGCATTATACCAAAGGGAAGATCATACATGAGCAAAGCATTTCTTGATGTTATAAATCATCCAAACGTTAAAAAATACAAACCAAAGATAATTGTTGGTGGGGAGGCATCATGGCAGATTATCGATCTTAACATGCAGGAAAAACTCGGTATAGATACTATTGTTCTTGGTGAAGGGGAAAAGGTAGCGCCTGAACTATTCAAAAAAGCTGTTGAAGGTGATGAATTACCAAAGTTTGTTAATGGCGTACCTGTTGATGCTGAAGAAATACCACCAATCTTAACACCTTCAATTGATGGTCTTGTTGAAATTACAAGAGGTTGTGGTCGTGGTTGCAAGTTCTGCACACCAACGTTGTTAAAATTCAGATCCATACCATTGGATACAATATTAAAGGAGGCGGAATTTAACCTTCAACACGGTGCAAAAAGCATAGGATTGCATTCCGAGGATTTTCTGAGATACGGGTCTAAGACACTTATACCTGAAGAGAATAAAATTTTGAACCTCTTTGAAAATGTTCAAAGATTGACAAAAAGGTATGATGCTGGTATAGGTGTGGATTTTGTTACAGCTGCATGCACCATGAACAAACCAAAACTTGCAGAAAAAGTTGGAAATGAGTATGTAAATGTTGGGGGTAAGAAAAGTTTTATAGAGATGGGTATAGAAACAGGCAGTCCAAGATTAATAAATTTAATAATGCCTGGTAAGGTTTTGCCCTTCAAGGCTGAGCAATATCCAGAGATTGTTGAACAGGCTATTGGAACTTTGAATGATGCGGGCTGGACTGTTGTTGGAACACTGATAACTGAACTTCCTGAAGAGAATGAATATGATGTAATAAAAACAATTGAATTGATAGATAATTTAAAAAATCTTGAAGTTGTTCCATTTGTTCTTCCATTCATTCCCATGGGACAGTTTAGGGGAAGGGAATTCACAATCTTAAAAAATATTGTTCTGGATGATTTAAGAAGGGAATTATTTTTAAAATCCTTGGATAAGGTTGTATCACAGATAAAAAGGGATGCAAAAATCGTAACAAGTGGAATTACAAAAAGTATACTTGCAAAATTGGCACTTGAATTTGCTTTATGGTATATGGGAAGAAAAATAAAGAAACTTGAAAGTATGGATCATAAAGAATTTGTTGAACTTGTAAATAAGTTGGAAAAAGATATAATCAATGTGGATAATTAAATATATGAATTTTCCAAACATTTTAGCATAATTGCAAATTTGCACTAAAACTGATCTATAATGCGTTTCTAGATAAATACAATGAATTTACACCTTATCTGTAATTCTTAACTTTAAGTTATGAATCAATCATCAATAAAATATTTATATTGTCACACATTGTTTTAAATGATGGTGAATGGGAATGAAAAGGGAAATTAACGGCAAATTTTCAATCAAAAACATATTGGCCGTTATTTCCATTACCTTACTTGGTATTTTTTTAAGAATATTACCATCATACAAATATCCAATCTGGGGTGTTGATTTTGGTATCTATTACAATTTAACATCAAAATATTTTTTAACAAACCAGATTTTTCCCAATTTCCAATCCATATGGGGATCCTCAGGTTATGGTTATTTCCCTGTTTTTTACTGGATTATGGGTCTTGTTTATAAACTTACAGGAATGAGCGTCCAGTTCATCCTTTTACATATTTCACCAATTTTCGCCGGTCTTACGGTTCCAATAATTTTTATAATAGCAAAAAAATTAACTGGTAGTAAGCAAATCGGTATAATTGCTTCACTTTTATATGCAATAAATCCAATGGATGTATTTGAAACATCCATGGTTGGTCTCTTGATTTTCGGTCATTTGTTCTTACTTTTGTCCATACTTTTTTATCTTTATACATGGAAGAATACAAAATACTACATTTTACTTTCTCTATCATCACTTGCCCTTATATTGTCCCACCATCTCAGCACCTACATGTACATAATTTCCATTGTTGGCATAATATTTTTCAGAAGAATTTTTGATAATGATTATAAGACTTTCAGGTATGATTTCATATATTTGATTGCATTTTCATCTTCCATATTCTTTTACTGGTTAACCTTCATACCATCAATGCAGGGATTTTTCTCAGATGCCTTTAATGGGTTTTTGCCCTGGTTTGTAATTATAATCCTATACTTTTCAACTGTTTCCCTTTTAATTTTCTACGCAAATAAATTCAAAAATTTCATTCTTTCAATCAAAAGATTATTTAAGTTTGAATTGAGGGACAGGTACCTTTACCTTTCATTTCTTTTCACATCCATTACAATTTTTATTATCCTTTCAACCACAGGGATAAATGGAATAAGGATAACAAATTACGGTTTACTTTATGCACTCCCATATATTCTTGTTTTCAGTTTTGTCGGTATTGGCTTAAAACATATTAAAAATCATAAAAAAGCAAGAATATTTCTTTTTGGATGGTTCTCCCTTCTAACAATTTCATTGATCTTTTCAACAATAACCTGGAATAGTATTCTCATTCCATACCGTTATCTTGAGTACATATTCGAACCACTTTCAATTATATCTGCAATAGGCATCTATTACATTTACAAACAGTTACCATCACACCAGATGAATGATCAAAACATTGTTTACGTTCCTGCAAGGATTGAAAACAATGTAATTACCCTGTTCTATGGTTTTGAAAACAGGCTTGTCTATTCCGTTCCATTGATTACAGGTATATCCCATTCAATTATTATTTCAAGAAAAAATGGGTACAGAAATATAAAAAGGGTTTTTGCACTGTTTTTAATTTTTTCAATTATTTTTTCAATAGGTACCATATATCCACTTGCTGAACAGGTAAGCGGAACATCACAGAATTATGTTACGAACGTAATGATGAGCGGAATAATGTGGCTTGAAAAGAATGGAAATAAGAATTATTCTGTTGCAACAGATGCAGTGGATGGATTATATTTAAAGGCACTGGGTTTTAACACAACATTTGAATACACATACAAACTTTGGAATTCATCAAACTGGTACGATGCAATCTATGAACTTGAAGGTCTGAATGGCACATATCCAAGGGTTGGCTATGTTTTAATCAATTCCAACATGTACTGTAATGGTGTTTATGGGTATGAGCTCAGCACACATCCGTCCTACGATCCTCCTGTAATAATATCAAATTCATCCTTTGAGAAATTTTTCAATGAGCCATTTATTGAGGTATATTACAATTCCACACAGGATGGATCACAGTGGGTCTATGTTTTCCAGGTGAACTGGACGTATATAGATAATTATAGATAAAAATTATTTTTCAATAACACCAATGTAAGGTGTAAATACCCTTGATTGCATGTTAAGGCATTCGTTCAGTTTAAATTCAACAATCAATTTGATGTTTTCATGAGGCTGGATAGTGAAAGGATGGTTTATGAAGGCGAAGTTTGATGAAAGGTTGAATGTTACATTAATACCGCTCATGTTTACAACAACTGATGTTATGTAAAGTCTTATCATTGTATATTTTCCTGGCTGTAAACTTATGTTACCAAGCAAAACTGAATTGTTCACGCTTGTTCCAAAAATATTCACCGTTCTCTGCCCAATTGTATAATTCACCCATCCGCTCTGATTACCATGTATTTCAATACTTGAAAATGTTATATATACTGCTGAGACCGTATTGTTAGGTGAATCAGAAACATATATGGATAGTGATCCATTGTTCATTGTTGAAAAATAACCGTATATACCATAAATGCCGAGAGCTATAAGAAGGATCGCAACAATATACGTTAATAACTTACTTCTCATTAATAAAAGTAAAGGTTTTGGTTTAAATAAAACTTTCCAAAACTATTCCTTTCTTGAAAGGTTTGCAAATTTGGCTAAAAGTGCATCAAGCTGTATTTTATCACTTCCACCTTCAACAATCCTGTATTCTGTATCCGCAAGAGTTTCAAGCATTTTCACAAGTTTTTCTTCAGGTATTGAAATTGTAAAAAGTTCCCTGTGTATCTGCCTTAAAATATCCTCTGCAGCTATACCATACTCTATTATCATCTTATCCATCATTTCCCTTGCCTTTATAAAATCACCCTGAAGTGCCTTTTCAAGCATCTTCCTTATTTCCTCCCTTGTTGCAAGTCCGGATGCCCTGTATATTATATCGCTTGTGATTTTTTCACCCATTGTTGCAGCTGCCTGTAAAATATTTATTGATTTCCTCATATCACCATCAGCAATGATATGAATTGCATCAAGCGCATCCTGATCGATCTTCAAATTTTCTTTTTCCGCTATGTATTTCAGCCTTTTTTCTACATCCTCCTTCGATAGAGGTTTGAACCTGAATATTGCGCATCTTGACTGTATTGGTTCTATGATCCTTGATGAATAATTAACTGATAGTATGAACCTGCATGTTTTTGAAAACTTTTCCATGGTTCTTCTAAGTGCTGCCTGTGCATCGGCTGTTAAATGATCTGCCTCATCAAGAAAGATGATCTTAAAACCAACAGGATTGTTTGATGCCGTTCTTGCATAATCCTTTATCTGCCCCCTCACAACATCAATTCCCCTTTCATCACTTGCGTTCAATTCATTGAAGCTTTCCTTCCAGTCATCTCCAAATAGTTCCGTGGCCAGGGCTATTGCACTTGTTGTTTTACCAGTTCCCGCAGGACCTGCAAAAATAAGGTGCGGCATGTTCTTTTCCTTAACGTATGCTTTCAATCTCTCAACTATCATATCCTGACCTACTATTTCGTCAAGCCTTTTGGGTCTGTACTTTTCAACCCACACATCTTCCATGGTGTTTCCTCCAGATGAATATAAACATTCACAATTTTATATTTTTCTATTATGGAATTGAAAATTTTTTATAAAATTAGAAATTTTATAAAATATTAAATACTATTTTCACATCTTGGTAATACCTGAGATATCGGGTGTGATCACAATGAATGCGGGAGATATCGTTAAATTAACCTACAATCTGTGGGTTGTTGACCAGGATAAGGAAACTCTGTTCGATACAACGGATGAGAATTTTGCAAAGGAGAACGGTATTTACGATCCGGACAGAAAATACGGACCAGAAATTTACATAATAGGTAAAAAAATGCTTCTTGAAACCGTTGAAAAACAGATCATGAATGCAGAGGTAGGAAAGGAATATGACATAATACTTGAACCCAAGGATGCCTATGGTGAAAGAAATCCGAACCTTGTAAAGGTTGTATCAATGAGGGAATTTGAGAAAAATAAAATAACACCTGAAATTGGAAAATTTGTTACAATCAATGGCCAGAGGGGCAAGGTAGTGAACATTACACCTGGCAGGGTTCTTGTTGATTTTAACCATCCCCTTGCAGGTAAAAAATTACATTATAAAGTTACGGTGAAGGAGATTGTTGAAGGTCTTGAAAATAAAGTTCTGGCAATAATTGAAATGGCATACGGAAAGGACAAGGATCAATTCAAGGTAAAGGAATTGGATGATCACATTGAAATTAAACTTGCAGAGAGCTGCAAGTACAGGAACGAATGGTTCACAAGCAAATACTACATAGTTGGAACATTAAGGGATTACACACAGAAGGATATATATTTCATTGAGGTTTACGAGGGTAAGAAGGAGGAGAAAAAGGAGGAAAAGAAAGAAGAGGGTATGATAACTCAATCATAAATTTTTGAAATTTTTTCGATATTTCTGGATCCAGTTATTTTTTAAAAAGTTCAAACATTTTTTATTGATTTTCAATCACTTATCAATATAAAAAATAAATATAAAAAGATAAAATATTTTTATTCCTTATGCATCAGTTTTCCCTTTTGTTCTTCCTTTTTCTTTTCCTTCTTTGGCTGTTTTGGTCCCTTCCTGATTCTCCAAATAACAAGACCTATTATTGCAATTATTGCTATTATGCCTATGATCAATGCAGGTAATTTCCATGCTGCCTGGTTAACGCTGACAACCTTTGATTGCACATTGTCACCAAGGAATATGGAAGGTTCTTCAGGTGTGTAAACTTCAAATTTAAGTGTGAAGTTACCCGATGATGGTGGTGTCCAGTTTAAAATGACCATGACAGTTTTTTTAACACCAAGGTTTTTCATTGTTATATTTTCAACAACCTTTCCATTGGCTGTTAAATTGACATAATATATTGTTGCATTTGCATTACCTGTGTTTGTAATATTTACCCTGAACTGACCCTGAACACCCTCCGTGAAATTACCCGTCCAGGTTACATTGTTAATGATAAGGTCAGGTGCAACAGGTGAAACCCTAAGTGTTCTATTGGCAATATTGTAGTTACCTGATTCATCTGAAACATTGAGAAGGATGAAGTATGTGCCGTAATTGTTGAATCTTATCTTTACAACACTCTGGTTCAGCGATCCGGAAACAATTGTGTAATTTGTTGAATTCAGGAGAACCTTTCCTGATGAATTCTTTATTGTCCAGTTGTATGAAGCTATGGTACCATTCTGTGGATCGTATGAACCCGTTCCATTAAGTATAACAATCTGTCCCTGCATTATGTTTGTTACCTGTGCACCGGTACTATTCTGGAAAACAATAACCGGTACAGGTTTAACAGTATCATGAACGATTACCTTTATTGATACCGTTACATTGTTTCCAACCTGATCGCTGTATGTAACATTTACCCAGTCGTATGAATTCCTTGTTGGATATGTGAACGTATAATTAACCCAGTTTCCTGAGAATTTTGAACCTGCAATGTTCCAGAAAACATTTGTTGCAGCATGTGAATTAATATAACCATTCAATGTATCACTGATGGATTTTACATTGAAAGTATACATTTGATTTTCATTCACCTGTATTGGTCCAAAAACACCCTTTCCATTTTGGATTGTTAATGTATTTCCAGTTCCATTGTAATAGTAGTAAAGTGTAGAATTGAGATAGTAAACATTCCATGTTAGGATTGTTGTTTTACCATAGCTTATTAATGATGTGCTTGATGGATATGCACCATCCGCATAAACAATAATGTTTGTGTAATTTACATTTTTACCAACATCTGTAACCGTAAGATTTATGTAATGTATTCCTGGTGAAAAGTTAAAGCTTACATTAGCCAATCCCTTTCCAGATTTGACTATTCCCTCGGAGCTCCAGGAGAACGTGAAATTGCTCCATGGCTCCTGGGACCTTACCATATCCCTTACCGCAAGGCTTGCATTGAAGAAAGCATTTTTGTTTGCAGGTATTAAAACAGTGAAATTCTTAGCAGTGTTGTTAATAATATAATTTCCCGGTGACATGCCTGGCCAGTATATAACAAATGTGCTCTGACTCAATGTTATTTCAGGTGGTACCCTTTTCTTTAGATCAAGTTCAATTATCTTAGATGCCTGTGCATTTGTTAGATTAACTGTGTTAATGTATGAGCTAACTGTTATTCCGCTAACGGTGTTTGATATTTCATATCCCTGTGGTATATTTAAAGTATAATTGTAAACGTTCTGTGCACCGTATGGAATATTCTTTAAAACATTTAGATATATGGGTATGTATGATTGTGATGAAAGCAATGACGATACATTGACTGATGAATTATAGTAAATTGCATTTATTTGAACAGTAAAACCATTATAATCTATGTTAATGTTTCCAACAGAATAGGATTCAAGTGAATAAACATAGTTACCTACTGTTATGTACTGTGAAGAATATTCCCTGAGTGAATTTAAAAAGAATGTTTTAAGTGAACTTGAATTCATGTTGTTGTAAAGAAGCTGATAATAGAGGATTGTTATTGATGAATATGGTAATGACCTTAGAACAGTTTTGTTGTTTAATAGTATTGTCTGATTGTAGTATATTGTTCTGAAATCTTTTGAAAATGTGAAATAATTGTTGTAATAGTTGTATACCTTTGTTAATTTAACTGGATAGAAACCTGCTGTTGACGGTATACTTGATATTGAGTATCCATCAGCTGTAACATAGATTGAATAGCTTCCAGGATAAAGGTAAAAATCAAAGACACCATTGTTTGATGTTATTGTGTACCATATGTTTCCATTGTTGAAAATGTTAACGTAAACAGTGGTTGAAACAATTGTATTTTTTGATGCATCCTCAACAGTACCGAATATGTGGTTGAAGGATGAGAGATCAACAGTTGTTGATTGATTCAAAGGTAAGTAATAATTTTCTGTTATACCATTCATATTTGTTGTAATTTTAACAACAAATGGTAATGTTGGGGCATTAAATGTAACATTACCAACGGATCCCGTATATCCTGAAAAGAACTGTGTATTAAAAATATAGGCACTGACATAGGCGCCCGTAACAGGGGATCCATTGTTATCAACATTCAAAGTTATGCTTTTTGTGAGGGATAACCTTGGAACAATAACATATGTGGAATTAACACCCGATGTTGTCACTGTTACGAATGAAACTGTGTGCTTGAAAACATAATTTCCAATCATTATGGACGGAACATTCACTATATAATTACCAACCGGAACATTGTTGAATGTCACTGTTGGTGTTGAAACCTGGGATCCTATCACATTACCATAATAGTCCATTAACTGTACATTTGCCCCGGACAGGAAATCAACCTTTCCGGAAACAATATCCTTATACATTATCACCAGGCTCACATTTTCAGTCTCAACACTCTGGGCACTGGCAAGCACTGGAACAAAAAAAGAACTCACTAGAAGCACTGAAATAATCACTAACGCGAATGTGCTTTTTGTTCTGTAGCTTTTCAAATATCATCCCTCCAATGAAAGGAGTTAGAGATAGGAAATCCATTTCAATATTAAATATTTTTCTTAATTGGGTAGAGAGTTAAGTTACCTTGAAAATCAAATATAAAAAAGTATAAAAGTATTCCGTTAAGAGCAATGGTAATAAAATATAATGTGTTTAGAATAATGGATGCAATCTGATGATAACTTTAAAAGGTGAAGATTTCAATAAAAATGATTAAAGTGAGAAAAAAATTAAAAAATGAAAATAATTCACAGATATGATATTTGAAAGTGATTATAGAGTTGCATGGGTTGACACGGATACACTTGGAATTGTGCATTTTTCAAACTATTTCAGAATATGTGAAAGAGTGGAGGAGGAATTTTTGAATCATCTTGGTTTTTCAGAGGAATACAGGAAAGAAATACTTTTACCAAGGGTAATGGCAAAATGCGATTACAGATATCCGCTTAGATTCAATGAAATAGCTCATGTTTCAATGAAAATAGATGAAATTGGAAAGAAACACATTACCTATGCATTCGAAATATACAACAGAAATCAGGGAAAAATTTCCGCTATTTGCAAAATAACTGTTGTTGCAATAAACAGGGATTTTAAATCCATACCAATACCAGAAACTTTTATAGAAAAAATAAAACCCTATTTTGAAGGATAAGTTTCAACAACGTTAATTTTTCTCATTCTCAATTCATGCTTTATTTTTTCAAACTTTTCTTTTTCAAAGCCAAGGAATTCAGGTGGATAAACACCTTTGTAATCAATAACATCAAGCAATCTTGTGATTATTGCCGCCGTGAAACCCGTCATTTTACCCATTGATGATATTTCATCCATCTCCTGTTTATCGTAAACATAGAGATCAATGTTCTTTTCTCCAATTCCTTTAACAAGCAGTAGTGAAATATCTGTAACATTTGTTTTCAATCTTTCAAAAAGTTTTTCTGTTAAAATCCTTGGAACACAGCCACCAATGTTTTCGGATGAAAAATAACCAAGATCCCTTAAGAGTTTAATTTTTTCAAGATGTCCGGGATACCTTATTGTCTTTTCAAAAATATTTTTCACACCAATTGTTTTTAAAAGTGTTCTTAAACCGTCTGAATAGAATGTTTCAAATGCACCAAGACTTGATATGCAGAATGGTTCAATTTTATCAAGAGGATCTATTGTGAAAATTTTTCCATCCTTGATGTATCTTGCTTGCCTTGTGTATTCATCTATCAGACCCTCAACGTTCCAGGTTATTGCATAGTCCAATGGGGGAATTTTCCTTTCAGGTAAACCACCAACGTATATTTCAATGCTATCAATGTTATTAAAATTTTTATAGATATAACCTGCAAAAATGTTGCTCAAACCTGGTGCAAATCCCGCATCAGGTATGAATATAACACCATTTTCTTTTGCAAGGGAATCAAGCTGGAATGGATCCTCCGGCATGAAAGATATGTCAACAACGTTCTTTCCATTCATTATCAATTTTTTTATTATTTCAAAGGATACACTACCCGGCAGAGCCGAAACAACAGTATCAATTCTATCAAGAATATCTTTCCTATCAAATATGTTATCTGAGAATTTTCTTTCAACATTGATTTTATCAAGCGCACTTTTTGATTTATCAAAAACAAAAATTTCATGGTCTTTGGATAGATCGTATATTATTGCCCTTCCAACCATGCCGGCACCCAAAACAGCTATTTCATTCATAATTTAAACATGAAATTTAAGAATAAAATTTTATCCCTTTATCTTTCAGGATTTATAATTCATTTTATGTTTACCTGCAATTCCAAAAAATCCCTTGCAACAATTGTGTTCCTGAATATTTCCTTTGCCTCCTTTTCAAGTATATCCACATCACCTGATCTATACCTGGGACTTATGTGTGCGAGAATGAGCATATCAACAATTGCTTCCCTTGCTATTTCCGCAGCCTGCCTTGCAGATGAATGACCGAATTCATTTGCCTTTGTTTCAAGTGAAGAATCGACTGTTGCATCATGAATGAGTATCCTTGATTCCCTGCCATATTTAACAATATCTTGGCAGGGTGATGTATCACCTGTATAGGTTATTTTCCTTCCAATTCTCATACCGTCCGATATATCATCAAGTAAGATTTTCCTACCATTTTTTTCAATATGACCGTTTTTAACAATCTTTTCAACATCCTGGCTTGTTAAAGAATATTTTTCCATAAGTTCCTGGGATATCCTTTTTCTGTCCTTTTCCTTAAAAACGTAGGCAAAGTTTGTAACAGGGTGTTTTGTTTTCACAGCTGTAACTGTATAATCACCAAAATCTATTGTTTCATAATTTTTCATTTCTCTTATATAAATTGGAAATGAAAGGGTGTAATAACCTACCCTGAGAAAATTCGTAATCTGCTCTACAGCATCCTCTGGCCCAAAAATTTCAAGCTTCTCCCTCCTTTCATTGAAAACCATGGTTTGAATTAATCCTGCAAGTCCCAAAAAATGATCACCATGGAAATGTGAAATGAATATTTTTGAAATTTTCATAAAACTGAATGATGTTTGCATTATCTGTCTCTGCGTACCCTCACCAACATCAAAGAGTAAAATTTCCTTATCAACCTGTAAACCAATGGACATTGGATTCCTTTCCGGACTCGGCCAAGAACCACCTGTTCCAAAAAATACAAGGCGCATTGTTGATATCATGGTCCTACCGTCGTACCTATGAATTCCATTCCCTCTATAGCCCTTTTCATATTCTCCATATTCCTTCCATTTATAACTTTTATCCTTATTCCGCTTCTTTCCGCAATTTTTATGGATAAAAGATCAAGGACAACATTTGGTCCGGCACCTATATTATTTCCACTTAAAAGTTTAACCAATTCTCTGTATGATATTTTTTCAATAAGCCTTGCATCGCTGAACTTTTTTGGATCCTTATCGTAAATGCCGTCAACAGATGTTGCATTTATAACAACCTTTTCATTAAGATATTCTGCAACGAGCATGGAAACAGTATCTGTCGTATGACCGGGTTCAGTTCCACCCATCAACGCAACCTTAAAGTTTGAAATGCCTTCAATAGCATCAAAGAAAACAACACCATCCATACCGGAAAAGAATGATTTAACAAGCATTGCATTTATTTTTGTTGCAAGTATACCTATTCTATCAAGGTTATACTCATCCATACCGTTCTTTCTAGCAATATCAATGTAATCCCTTGCTATCCTTCCACCACCAACAACAATAATAAAATTGTAATTTTTTGACAAATCCTTAACCATTGATGAAAATTCTTTTAAGAATTTCACATCAATACCATTGTCGAATATAAGCGATCCTCCAAGTGAAACTATTACATTTTTCATATTACCTTATATAGGTAAAAGAATTTATAGATTAAAAAATTTCCTAAAAGGTGTAGAAAAGATGGAAAGTAAAAGTAAATACGATTTCAAAAGGGCTCTTGAGGAACTTTCAAAATACGAGGGTAGAGGTACAGAGTTGATTTCACTTTACATTCCACCAAAAAGGCCCATATCGGATGTAATGGCATATTTAAGGGATGAGTATTCCACATCAGCCAACATAAAAAGTAAAACAACAAGGAAGAATGTAATGAGTGCCATAGAATCCATGATGAGCAGGCTCAAGGTATATAAAATGCCACCTGAAAATGGTCTGGCCATATTCATCGGGCATGTACCAACAAGGGGAGATCAGACGGAGATGGTTACATACATAATAGAACCGCCTGAGCCAATTCAATCAATGATCTACAGATGCGATTCAAAGTTCTTTTTGGATCCTCTATATGCCATGCTGGGCGAGAAGGATGTTTACGGTCTTATTGTTATAGATAGGAGTGAGGCAACAATTGGCCTTCTGAGGGGTGTTAGAATCGAAGTTGTTAAAAACATACAATCACAGGTACCAAGCAAACACCATCAGGGTGGACAGTCATCAAGAAGGTTTGAGAGGTTGATAGAGCTTGCGGCTCATGAATTCTTTGTTAAGGTAGGAAATACGGCAAATGAAATATTCCTTAATGAAAAAAATTTGAAGGGAATATTGATTGGTGGACCTGGATCAACGAAGGAATTCTTTGCGGAAAAGGACTACCTTCACCATGAACTGAAAAAGAAAATAATTGATCTTTTCGATACAGGTTATACGGATGAATACGGTCTGAGGGAACTTGTTGAAAAGGCATCTCAGAGGCTCGAGGATCTTGAAATTGCCCAGGAAAAGAAAATAATAAACAGGTTTCTTTCAGAGGTAAGGAAGGAAAATGGTCTTGCTGTTTATGGTGAAAATGAAGTTATCGAGGCATTGAAAAATTCGCAGGTAGATACATTGATAATTTCCGAAGCATTGAGGAAGTATAAGGTAACATGGGAATGTCCCAACTGTAAAGCAAGGGAGGAAGAAATTATAAATTCTGCAATAATACCGGAAAAAATGTGCAAGAATTGCAACGTACCCATGAACGTTGTTGATAAAATTGATATTATAGATGAATACTATAAACTTGCGGAGCAAACAAACGCAAAGGTTTATCTTGTTTCGGATGAAAGTGAGGAGGGAAAACTTTTCCTGAAGGGTTTTGGCGGTATAGGGGCAATATTAAGATATAAAAAATAAAAAAATTTATTTGAGCTCCAGAACAACTACGTCCTTTACGGATTTCATACTCTTGAACGGTAGAATCAACCTTCCCTGTGCATCTGTTTCGTATCCCCTCACTTCAAGATCCTCGCTTGGTACAACAAGAAGATGGTGCACTTCACCAGTATCCGTATCTATTACAAAATTATCTATTGTACCAAGTATTATACCATCGTTTGTCATTACCGTTTTTCCTCTCAGTTCCGATATGAATTTTTTCATCACCAACACCTCCTGTTCACCTGAAGTATGGAAGTTCCTCCTTCTTTGTTGGAACTTTTGATATCATGCTACCAATTGCATTGTAGTATTTTATACTTTCCTCGTTCAGGGATGGTGGAACCTTTTCAAGTGCCCTTTCAAAGTCCCTCATTGTTACCTTCTCCCTGTTCTCCCTTATTGCAAACATACCTGCTTCCCTGCAAACATTTTCAATATCTGCACCAACATAGTTTTCCATCCTTTCAGCAATCTTTTTGAGATCAACATCACTGTCAAGAGGCATGTTCCTTGTGTGTATCTGCAGTATTTTAAATCTTGTTTCACGGTCTGGAGGAGGTATATAGATCAGTCTATCAAACCTTCCAGGTCTGAGTAATGCAGGATCTAATATATCCGGTCTGTTTGTTGCACCTATTACAACAACACCCTCAAGGTTTTCAATTCCATCCATGGATGTTAAAATCTGGTTTACAATTCTCTCGGTAACACCTGAATCTGAATAGTATCCCCTTCTCGGTGCAATTGCATCTATTTCATCAAGGAATACAACAGCGGGAGCGCTCTGTTTTGCTTTCTTAAAGACTTCCCTTATTGCCTTTTCCGATTCACCAACCCACTTGCTGAGTACCTCAGGTCCCTTTATGCTTATAAAGTTCATTTCACTTTCAGTTGCAACAGCCTTTGCAAGGAGTGTTTTACCCGTACCTGGAGGGCCGTAAAGTAAAATTCCCTTTGGAGGTCTGATCCCAAACTTCTTGAATTTATCAGGATCCTTCACAGGCAATTCAACGGCCTCCTTCAGTTCCTGTTTGATGTTCTCAAGTCCACCAATATCGTCCCATCTTACGTTTGGAACTTCAATCAAAACACCGCGCAGTATACTTGGTTCAATGTCCTTCAATGCTTCCTTAAAATCTTCCTTCTTAACAACCATTTTCTGCAGCATTTCCACAGGTATTGGTTTATCAAGGTCTATTTCGGGCAGATACCTTCTCAGCGCATGCATGGCAGCCTCCCTTGCAAGAGCTGCAAGATCCGCTCCAACAAAGCCATGCGTGATTGATGCAAGTTCCTCAAGAAATTTCACTTTTTCTTCATCGTTCATATCAAGGGGCATTAACCTCGTGTGTATCTGCAGTATTTCAAGCCTTCCCTTTTTATCAGGAATGCCAATTTCAATCTCCCTGTCAAATCTTCCAGGCCTTCTCAATGCTGGATCTATTGAATCAACAAGGTTTGTTGCACCTATGACAATTACCTGTCCCCTTTCTTTGAGACCATCCATTAATGTAAGTAACTGTGCAACAACCCTTCTTTCAACCTCTCCCTGCACCTCTGCCCTTTTGGGCGCAATTGAATCAAGTTCATCTATGAAAATTATCGAGGGAGCATTCTTTTCAGCCTCATCGAATTTTTCCCTCAAAAATCTTTCACTTTCACCGTAGTATTTACTCATTATTTCAGGACCGTTTATTAGATAAAAGTTTGCACCTGATTCGTTTGCAACAGCCTTGGCAATGAGTGTTTTACCTGTTCCCGGAGGACCGTATAAAAGGACACCTTTCGGAGGCTTTATTCCAAGCCTTTCAAAAAGTTCAGGGTGTTTCAGTGGCAATTCTATCATTTCCCTTACCTTCTGTAATTCCTCAGAAAGACCTCCAATATCCTCGTATGTTACCCTGCCGGTCTCAGAAACATATTCTTCAACTGGCTCCTCCTTTACCTGAATTTCAGTTGTTTCCTTTATAACAAGAACACCCTTTGGCTGTGCCCTGACAACCTTGAACTTTAGACCTGCCCTTCCTATCAAGGTAAGACCAGGAATCATCAGAATGTCCCCTTCAACAACAGGTCTGTTAAGCAGAGCCCTTCTTACAAAGTCCTCTATGCCTTCACCCAGCCTTAATCTCTGATCCTTTTCTATTAAAGGTGCGAATGTAACGGATTTTGCTGCTTGATAGTTTGCCTTTGCAACAATTACCTTATCATTGAGAGTAACACCGGCATTCCTCCTTATATCACCATCAATCCTTATTATTCCCTTTCCTTCATCCTCCACCGGAACCCTATAAACCTTTGCGGCGGTTGTTTTTTTACTTGTTAAACCTGTTATAGTTATAATGTCACCTACCTCTACCCCCAGTTCCTCCCTGGACTGACTGTCAATCCTTGCCCTTCCAAGGCCAACATCCATCTGGGGTGCCTCATGCACCCTCAATATGAGTTCCTTCTTTTCCATACTTTCACCCCGGTTATTAGTTTTTAGTTATCAACATTCGGTTAATAATGTCCTACTATTTAAACCTTTAGTTCCTTCAGCTTTTTTACCATCTTTACAGCACTGTGAACCGCTTCCCTCGCCTTCTCTATCCTTTCCTGTGCCTGGAGCCTTGTTTCACCATGACCGGTTATGCCAAGAGCGACGGGTTTTCCGTATTCAACCTGCAGATCCTCTATTTTCCTTGCGGCATTCTGCATTATTACCTCATCATGCTCGGTTTCACCTTCAATAACAGCACCCAGGGTAACAACTGCATCCACATCATCCAGTTCAAGTAACTTTTTCACACCAAGAGGTATTTCGAATGTTCCTGGAACAAGAAGCGTCCTTGTTATTTCAGCACCAAGGAATTCTGCCTCAACCTTTGCCCTTTCCAGCATCATCATTGTTATATCGAAGTTGTATTCCGATACAACCAAACCAAGCCTAATTTTATCCATTTTTATCACCTCTCTCTAACAGGTCCCACATCCTCAAACCCCTGCCTTAACCCCTTTCCCGCAAATTTTTGCAGGTACTCTGGATTGAAGAGCAGGTAATATGCATTTTCAGCATGTTCCCTTGTTCTTCTATCTGCAAGGAATGCAAGTTCCTTTTCATCCTTTGCCTCATCCTCATGAACAAAAACCACCAATATATGTTTTCCTGTCATGATCTGTACCCATATAAGACCAAGTGCTGCCTCATGCGCTGATGTTTTATCTATTTCCTTTGGTCCGGGCATGCCAAGTGCAAGGACAATATCACAGTTGTATTTATCAAAAAGTATTTTTGATGCAACAGGTAGATCCTTTATGCCAGGTACGGTATATCTTACAATTTTAAAACCCGTACCCATCTTTTTCAGCTGGTCTATTGCACTCTTACCCATATCGTACCTTGCAAATGTTGTATCAGCTATCCCTATTATTTTCATCCTCCTTCACCCTTTCAATACTTTCAATTTCCTTCTGGAATGCATAGGCTGAAATTATCTTACCTATGATTTTTCTCGTACCGTTAAGATCCGAACCTGTAAATTTACCAAGCCTCACAACCTTTACCTTTAAACCCCTTTTTCTACATTCATCCTCTATATAATTTTCATTGAATGCCTGATCGTATCCAAGTACAATTATATCCGGCCTAATTTCCTCAACAGTTTTGAACATATCATCCTCATGACCCAATATTGCTTTATCAACGGGCTTTAAGGCTTCAACCATTTTCACCCTTATATCCTCAGGCATAATTGGCTGATGTTTCAATTTCCTTGCAGTAGAATCCCTTGCAACAACAACTATGAGTTCATCACCTAGTTTTTTAGCCTCCTCTAGGAAATAAACATGACCCAAATGAAGGATATCGAAAACACCTGATGCCATTACTCTGACCACTTTTCCCACCATTCAATTATTTCACTACCCTCAACGAATGGATAATTATGTTCTATTGCATAATTTTTTGCCTTATTGTATGGTAGGGATTTACCATCATCACCCAGCATTTCAACAATTGTGGCTGAGGGTGTTAAACCGCTCATTATCATAAGTGCTGTTGATAATTCAGTATGCCCCCTTCTTGATTTAAGCAGATCCTTTGAAGATATCAACAAATGCACATGACCCGGGGATCTGAATATCTTTCCAAACTCAACCTTTGCACTATTTTCATCCAAAACTTTCAACCTTTCAATGAAATTTGCAAATTCCCTTATTGTCAGGGATCTATCCTTATCGGGAATTCCTGTAAAAGTCTTTCTGTGGTTAATTGTGATTGAAAATGAGGACTTTTCATCGTATGGTATATCGTTTGGGTAAAGGTATTTGAATATTTCATAACCACTTTTCTGAAGAATATCAACCATAAATGGAATGCCAAGTTTCTGTGAAATTTCATAGGTCATTGTTGTGCATATAAGTCCTCCACCATCCTTCCTCATTAATTTTATTATATCGTGTGTTACAAACTTGGATGCAACAACAATATCTGTTTCACCCTCCCTGTCATTACTATCATAAACAAGGACAGGGAATCCCATTTTTACTCTTCTTATTACTTCATCCATATGAAACCATAAAGTGAATTCACTTAATTAAAATTTATTAACTACTCATTTTTTGGTAGATCTTGGATTCTTTATTATTTTGGGGCCATTTTCATCAACAACAATGAATGAAAAACCCTTCTCCCTAATTGATTCATAATCATGGCCTGCATCGGATTGGTAAACAGCAAGGAATATGAGCTTTTCATTCCCTATATTTATTGACCTGTGGGCATATTCAGGATCAACGTAAAGTACTGCTCCCTTAAACATGTTCAGCGTTCTTGTATTCCCTGACCTGTTTTCCATGAGCAATATTCCCTCACCGCCAAGAACAATATATACCTCTGCTGCAGCCTTTGAGTGGAAATGCCCCTTTGTGAAATAGTATTCTTTACCTATCTTCCCTGGTTCAATTTCAGTTATTGCATATGATAGAGCACCTGGGCCTGAATATGCCATTTCATAAACTTTATAAATTAAAGGATTCCCTTCCTTAAGTATCCTTTCAGCCTCTTCACGAAATGCAAAATAATCAACAAGGTCAGAAAGGTACCTTTCCTGAACGGATGTTGTCAATTCAAGTTTACCCGTTAGAAAATCTAAAACGTTTACTCTTTCCATGTTTTACGCTATTATAAATTATTATAAAAGCTTTTAGAATTTTATAACATAAAGAATTGGATTCAAGATCTAAATATCATGGAAAATTCTTCAAAAATATTTCAATTGAATTAACACACTAGAACTTTATTGTTTCCAAACCTGGTTTGTTCAAAAATTTTATTGTTACCTTGCAGGGATCTGGATTAAAATTGTGCATTTTCTGGTATTCTGTCTGTTTCTGCCATGCGGAGGCATTGAGGAGAATTGTTCCATAGTAAATTGAATATTTGTGAACATGAATATGTCCTGTTACAAAAAGATCAGGTATATCCTCTATGACCATATAATCCTCATCCATTGGTGCGATTGGAACCTTGTTTCCATATATGGGTGCAAGATGCCTTCTTTTCAAAAGTTCAGCCATCATGGTATCAGCATTTTCATACTTTATTCCCTTAATATAATCCATCAGATCATTTAAACTTGTACCATGGTAAATGAGAATATTGAAACCCTCTATGGATATATATGCAGGGTTGGATAGAAAAATAACATTGGCAGGGAACATTTTCCTTATTTCATCACCAAGGAATGGCTGGGGTTCAGCTATCCTTACAAGATCATGGTTTCCAGGTATCATGAAGATTGTAATATCATTTTTAATCCTTGATATGTACTGGGATAAAAGTGCATACTGATCGAATATATCGTTCAATTCAAGATCCCTTTCCTGACCCGGGTAAATGCCTATACCATCAACAAGATCACCTGAAATTATCATGTATTTTACATTCTTCCCCTTTTCACCGTTCAACCAATCTATGAATTTAAGAAAATTTTCCTTCATGAACATTTTACTACCAACATGTAAATCTGAAATGAATGCAATACCATTTTCACTGTTTACAACCTTTTCCTTTTTTGATACATTATCCACACCTGGATAAACAATCTCCTTTACGTACATTTTACCATTCCTAATGTTTCCCTTCACACCTATAACATCATCCGGAAATATGTTCTCATTTCCATTGTAGTATGCTATAATATGCCCGGACGGATCCTCAAGATCAAGGATCCTTCCATACTTTGAGTCCCTTATATCCCTTACCATGGCTATTATTGTACTTTCACTTTCATTTTTTATGGCATAGTCTAAGTTAACGAATCCTGAAAGTGATACCCTTGATTCAAGTATTTTCCTTATTTTCATGTACCTGCTGAGGAAAAGTTTCCTGAAACTTTCAGACTTTCCTGAACCCGCTGGAAAATCTCTATCCCCCCTTATTATTGTGAATTTACTTTCCTCCTTTCTCAATATTTCGTATGCCTTTCCTTCTCTTATCTTTTTCATAACATATGAAAGACCACCCATTTTCATTATTTCATCAATTTCCCTTGTTGTGGGGAATATACCGTTATCCCAAAGTATTTTCATAACATCCCTTCTTTCATCCATATGCCTCAATCCTCTTTTGCTTCTCTAAAAATCTGTATACTCTTGTTGATAGAATAACATTTTTGATGTAATCTTGAAGATCAATATCCTTTAGATTTTTAATTCCCAGATACCTAACATTCCTTAATGCATCCCTTACAGTTTCCCTTATCAACCATACTCCTAAAGGTATTCTGTAGTTTGGCCCCACTATCCTGTATACTATGACAGATGCGGACCTTTTAATGGATTCAAGATATTCCAGAATTGCAAGCCTTGCCGCATAGTAAGCACCTGTCACATTACTTGCGTATGTTTTCCTTCCATAATATCCCTCATAGTCACCGCTTTCCATTATGTTCCTTATTTTTCCTCCGAATCCATGCCAGTTTTCAACCATTTCAAACATCCAGGTACCTGGAATAAGGAAAATGTAAAAATAATTATCCATATATGATTTCTCAGCATACATTATTGTATCAACACTCTCATATTCCCTTACCCTTTCAATCAACCTTTTACCAACTATATCGTCCACAGCTGTTATTGCCCACCTTGTTGGAACCAGTTTTCTATCTATTTTCCTTCCTAGAACACCTGCACTCAGAAGTCTTTTAAGGTAATCGTTCCCGAAACCGTTTGAATAAAGTTCCCATATTGCATCCTGGGCATTCATATCAAAATCTTCGGTTATGATTTCGATCCTTTTTGGTATTTTTGGATTTTCCTCAATTTCAATGTTTCTCGCTATAACTCTAGGGCCCAGGGGTGTTGATATCCTGTCCATGTAAATTTTATTTTCAATTGATTCAACGTTTGCAAATAATTTTAATTTAATTTCTGAAAGTGAAATTTCCCTGATATTATCAACAATTTTTGATTCCCTATCAACCCTCTGAACATTACCAACCCTGTACATGGATGATGTTCTTTCAAGTATCTTTTCTAATGGTAATGGATAAAGATCCCCTGATGTTTCATTTTTTGTTAATATTGCACCCACATGCACTTTTGGATAATTGAACCTCCCAACAAATATGTCAGGGGGTGTTATACCGTCCATTTCCTTCACTATTTTTGGAATTGGGGATATATTACCATATATTGGACAGTACTTAAGACCGCAGAGGAACTTAATTCCCCTGCATTCCTCACATATGTTCCTTTCCACGATCATACCATGGATTCAAAAAGAAAAAGTTTTTCATTCGATAATTTTACCATTGAATATGGAAAGGTATTCAAGGCAGATCGTTCTTGAGAAAATTGGAAAGGAAGGTCAGGAAAAGTTATTAAAAAAAAGGGCAATTGTTGTTGGTCTTGGTGGAACTGGAGGTTTAATATCACAGCTCCTTGTAAGGGCAGGGATAGGAAAACTGTACATATTCGATAGGGATTATGTTTCTTTATCAAATATACACAGGCAGACACTTTTCAGGGAAGGTGATGTTGGTAAATTGAAGGTTGAAGCAGCTTTCGATTATCTAAAATCTTTGAATTCGGATGTTGAAATTGTTCCCATTTATGAGGGAATTAGTTCATCAAACATTGAAAAATATGTTAAGGATGTGGACATTGTTATGGATGGAACGGACAATTTCATAACAAGGTATATAATAAACGATGCATGCGTTAAGAATAACAAACCATGGATCTATTCCGCTGCCATATCCACATATGGTAGCGTTATGGCAATAATACCTGGTAAGACAGCATGCCTGAGGTGTATGATGAAGGATCCTCCACAGGTTAATGATACATGCTCAACTGTAGGTGTTTTAAATTCAATCCCTTCACTTGTTGCCTCTTTGGCTGTAACACTTGCTTATAAAATACTGCTTGAAAATTATAGTGAAAGTGTTCTTTATTACATTGATGGGTGGTCACTGAGCATAGATAAAATAAATGTGAAGAAAAATGATTCCTGTCCCTCATGCTCATTGCACACCTATGAATTTTTAACAGAAAAGTATGCCAGGATCGATAATTTATGCTGAAGCGTAAAGTATATTAATTAAATTGAATTGTAAAAAAAGAGGGCCGGTAGATCAGTTGGTAGATCGCCTCCTTGGCATGGAGGAGGCCCGGGGTTCAAATCCCCGCCGGTCCACTGTGAGGTTGTTATTATGAAAACATACAGGGAAGCGGGTGTTGATATTGATAAAAAGGATATTTTTCTTGAGAAACTTTTGAATGAAATTAAGTTCAAAAGAAAAAAATTCTCTCCTGCCATTGGAATAGGCCATTATACAGGGCTCATAAACTTCGGTGAATTTTATTTAGCTCTTAACACAGATGGTGTTGGAACAAAGATGATCATAGCTGAGGAAATGAAAAAATGGGATACTGTTGCAATAGATGCCGTTGCCATGAACGTTAACGATACAATTTGTGTTGGAGCAGAACCTATTGCATTTGTTGATTACCTTGTTATAAAAGATTATGATGAAAAAAGAGCAAGGGATATTGGAAGAGGATTGAACATTGCGGCAAAAATAAGCAATGTTTCAATTATAGGAGGGGAAACTGCTGTTATGCCAGATATGGTTATTTACACGGATCTCTCAGGAACAGCCATGGGTATTGTGAAAAAGAGTGATGTTATAACAGGTAAAAAAATAAAAAAGAATAATTCAATAATTGCATTAAAAAGCTCTGGCTTGCATTCCAACGGTTTTACTTTGGTTAGAAAATTGCTTAAGGAGAAAAATGTTTCATATGATGAAAAACTGGATAAACCTCTCTGGAAAATTCTTCTTGAACCAACAAGAATATATGTTAGACCTGTTTTGAAAATTATAAAAAATTTTCCAGTTCACGGTCTTGCACATATTACTGGTGGTGGATTGAGGAATTTGATAAGGTTATCAAAGCACAGGTTTGTTATTGATAATCCCCTAAAGCCGCAGAGAATTTTCACATTCATACAGGATCTTGGTGGAATTGAAGATAAGGAAATGTATCAAACCTTCAACATGGGTATGGGTTTCATGATCATTGTTGATGAAAAATATGCTGACAATATTTTAGAAGTATTGAAAAGGGAAAAGATTGAATCCGATGTGGTTGGACATGTTGAGGATGGATCCGGGGTTTTCATTCCTGAATTCAATATTAAATATGAGAAATACTGAGATCCTCAACAGAATATGGCACATAGGATAGACCCTGTCTGGGAGATTCAAGTTCAGGTAAAGCGTATTTGAAAAGATCCTTTGAAATGAACAGAACAGTATTAAGACCCCTGTGTGCAGCCTCCTGCGCAGCCCTCACCGCAGCAAACTCAAAATCTATTTTTATTCCGGCATTTTTCAATGCAATGTAGGGAACTATACCATATATACCTATCCTATCATACCCTTTGGATATTTCCTTTATCTTTTCCATGTTAACATTCCTTGATCCACCATCGCTTATGGGTGGTAAAAGGCATACCGCAATCTTACCCATTTTTATATCCATTATGCCTGTTAAATCCTTAACTCCAACATCCTCACCCTTTTTTGCACTTGATAATGTTATACCCATTGATTTTGAATCCTTTCTATACGCATGGATATAACCATTTTCCATAAAAAGACCAACATTTTCATTTTCATTGAGATCCTCACCTGCTATTGCCTCTGTAACATTTATTATGTTCAGTTCATTAAGAAGGTTAACAACATAAACCCTTAGTTCTTCTGCCTTTTCATGTACAAAGTTACTTCCCTTCTTTGTAAGGTTAAGATCCTTTGTTACAAGTCCCTCTTTTCTCATTATTTTTATGTACTCGGAAACACCCTGTACAGTTATATTTATTGTTTTTGCAATCTCCCTTATTTTCCTTTTCCCATGCATTACTTCAATGAGAATAAGCATCTTTGTCAGTTCACTCTTTTCCCTTATTATCATAGTTTGATTATTGTATTCCCATAAATTAAATCTTTTCTTTTTAAAAAATTTAAAATGGTAAAACATTTTATTCTCCCACATGAAAGAATGGAGAAAAAACATATTGAAGAATTATCTTTTACTTGCTCTCATTTTACTTGAAATTATTTTGAGCGCTGTTTTTCTAATTGTGTTTTATTCAACAAGCAATGTTTATTTCAAAGGTGTATTTGTTGGTCTAACAATATCATGGGTTACATCTGCCATAGCATACGCTTTTCAAAAGTTTTATGGATTATGATATGCTCCGGCCGGGATTTGAACCCGGGTCGTCGGCTTTCCTCGTTATTAAAACTCGAAAGGCCGATATGCTTGACCGGACTACACCACCGGAGCTTTTATTTAGTACATATCAAAAAGATATAAAATATTTTCAGTGAATTGGAACCCAGACCTTAAGAATCTCAACTATTATTGTGCCAATGATTGCAATGTAAATAACAAGCTTTGGATCTATCTTTGGACCGCGGGATTTCTCTTCCTCAAAGTACCTTATCAAACCTGCAGCTGACTGAAATCCCACATTTCTTCTCTCATCAGCCATGTTGATTTCTAAATTCAAAAATGTATTTAAGAGTTTCTGATGAAATATTACATTTTTTTCATTAAAAGAGAAACTTAAAAATATAGAAAAACATATGGTTATTTGGGCCGCGGTAGCCAAGCGGACCACGGCGCCAGCCTTGAGAGCTGGTTCCCGAATAGGGAGCGGGAGTTCGAATCTCCCCCGCGGCGTTAGGATGAAATTTTTCCCATATGGTTTCAGAAAATACCAGGATGAGATTGTAAAATTTGTAGAGGAAGCTATTGCTAAAAAGGAGCATGTTATTCTTGAGGCTCCAACGGGAATAGGTAAAACAATTGCTGTACTTGCACCTTCTCTCGAATATGCAATTGAAAATAAACTCAAAGTTTTTTACCTCACAAGGACAAATTCACAGCAGGAACAGGTAATTAAGGAGGCAAAATTACTAAGGAAAAATTACGAATTTGGAAGTGTTTCACTCCAGGGTAGAAACAACTATTGCCTTTTGATGATGAAGGAAAAGATCATTGATGCAACGCCCGAAGAGTTTGCACTTTTATGTGAAAGGAAAAAGAAGGATGTTGAAAATGGAAGGTATGATTCCTGTATATTTTATAACAATTACCTTGAAAAGGGAGAGGAACTTTTGAACTTCGGAAAAAGGAATGTTTTTACAGCACAGGAATTCATAGACAGGGCTCTTGAGGATGAGATATGCGCATACGAGGCAATAAAGAATTTAACGAAAGATGCAAGTTTAATTGTTATGCCCTACATGTATTTCTTTGATCCATTCATCAGGTCAAGGCTCCTGGACTGGTCAAACACAAACCTTGATGAAATAATATTGATTGTTGATGAGGCACACAATTTACCAGATTTTGCAAGATCCTTGAGAAGTTTATCACTTTCCATAAGATCAATAAATGCAACAGATAGAGAAGTTAGGGACTTCGGTGAAATTAATTATAAGAACATAAAACTATCATATTTCCTTGAAACATTGAGGGAAGTTATATACTACTTTGAAAATGAAACTTTAAAGGATAGGGAGGATTCACCCATTTCCCATTCACTTTTCCTTGACATGCTTGCTGAAAAATTGAATTCCTCAAGGGATGATGTTATAGTTTTCCTTAACAACCTTGTGGCATTTGGTGAATATATAAGGAATAAAAAATTGAACCAGGGTGTTTTACCGAGATCCTATGTATGGAACCTTTCAAATTTTCTTCTTGAATTTTTTGAGAACGATTCAAAGGATACAGTAAGGTTAATAACAAAGGATGATGTTTTAAGGCTTGAATTATTTTCAATAGATCCAAAGCCCATAACATCTGTTGTTGAGAAGGTACATTCATCAATTCATATGTCTGGAACTCTAAGACCACTTGATGAATATGAAAGCCTTGTTTTTGAAAATGTTAGGCCAAAGAAAGCATCATATCCATCACCATTCCCGCCTGAAAATTTGAAGGTATATTACATTGATAATGTAACAACAAAATATGAAATCATTGAAAGAAACAGTGATGAGAGCAAAAAAATTGCAGCCATACTTGAGAAAATACTTTCAAAGGGTCACAACGCTCTTGTACTTTTTCCATCATACAGAATCATGGAAAAGATTCTAAATGAGGATATAATAGTTAATGGTGAAATATTCATTGAAAGGCAGAACATAACACAGTCAGAATTCACAAGGTACATGCATCTATTCAAAAGGCATGGAGGGACATTTTTTTCAGTTTTTGGTAGCAGAATAAGTGAGGGAATAGATTTTCCAGAGAATATTCTTGAGATGGTTGTTATTGTTGGTATTCCTTACCCAAAACCAACAGCAAGACAGGAACTCATGGAAATGTATTACAGAAATGAACTAGGAAAGGAAAAAGTTTACCGTTTCCTTGTTCATGGTCCTGCCGGTAGAAAGATTGTTCAGGCCTTTGGAAGGATGATAAGATCCTCAAAGGACAGGGGTATTGGTATTATACTTGATGAAAGAGCTCACAGATTCAAGGATTTCATAAACATGGAAAAAAGTAAAAATATTGAGGAGGAGATTGATAATTTTTTCAGTGTTAAGGAAATAAATAACAAAAATTAAATACATTCTATTATTTTTTCAATGGAAAGATTATGGTAGTTGTGAGCATAAAGAAAGAGAGATTAAGAAAATTCACAGATGTTGATAATGAAGAGATTAAAAATATTGTTGAGATGCTCGGCGGTGAAGTAAAAAGGGAAGATGATGAAAATTTAGATTTTGAACTTTACCCTGATAGACCTGATCTATATTCCATATTCGGTCTTTCAAGGGCAATAAGACAGTACGTTTATAGGGAAAAAAGATCCTACAGGGTTTATGATTCAAATGTTACCGTTTTTGTTGATGAAAAATTGAAAAACATAAGACCATACATTGGCTGTGCAATCATTAAAAACATAAACCTTGATGATGAAACCATAAAAGATATCATGGACATGCAGGAAAAACTGCATTTAAGTGTTGGGAGGAACAGGGAAAAGATCGCGATAGGCATACATGATTTTGATAACGTTAATCCTCCTTTTTACTATTCAGCAAAGGATCCAGATGAAATTTCATTCGTACCTTTAGGTTTCCCAGAAAAAATGACACTGAGGGAAATAATTGAAAATCATCCGAAGGGAAAGGATTATGGATGGATAATAAGGGATAAGGAAAAGTATCCGGTGATTTTGGATAAAAACGGTAACGTTCTTTCCTTCCCTCCAATAATAAACGGAACTTTAACACAATTAAAGGAAAATACAAAAAATATTTTTATTGATGTGACAGGTATAGAACTGTTCACGGTAATAATAACACTGAATCTTATTGTCACATCCCTTCTTGAAATTGGTGGAAGGGTGGAGAATGTAAAAATAGAATATAAGGATGGTACAATGATTCTCCCATCCCTTGGTTTTGAAAAGTTCACCATAAATCAAAATTATGTGGAAAAAACACTTGGAATTAAAATAAATAAGAGAAGGATGAAAAACATACTTGAAAGAATGGGATATCGTGTTGACATTAAGAAAAATAATGTTTTTGTTCCACCCTACAGAATCGATATCATGCATCCTGTTGATATCATTGAGGATCTCGCAAAGGGATATGGCTATGATAATTTCCCAAAAATTATGCCAGAAAGATTTTCACAGGGTTATGAGAGTGAGGTAGAAAACATTAAGGAAAAGGTAAGGACAATAATGATAGGTCTTAATTACATTGAGGTAACAAATTTAACATTAACTTCACCAGAAAGGAATTTTGAAAAATTTGATCTTGAGGAAAAGGATTCACCCAGGATAGTGAATCCTGTCACAAACGAACAGACCATGATTAGGACATGGCTCATACCCATGCTCATGGAAACACTTGAAAACAACAGGCACAGGAATCTGCCGCAGAGAATATTTGAGGTGGGGGAGGTTTATGATAACAGTGAAACAATTAACCTTGCCGGTGCATCGATTCATTCAAATGCATCGTTCACAGAAATTAAGGGAACGGTTGGAAAAATCCTTGACGCCATGGGTTTTCCCTTAAATATTGAGGAATCCGATCTTCCATTCCTTATTCCAGGAAGGCAGGCATATATAATAGTTAACGATAAAATTGCAGGATTTTTCGGTGAGGTGCATCCAAGGATCCTCGAAAGGTTTGAGCTCGGAAACCCAACAGTTGTTTTTGAAATGAACCTTGAGAAAATTTATCCTGATATATTTAAAAATAGGTTGAATTTTTAAATAATTTCAGATTAATTTTTATCTTTTATGAGGGACAAGCTTAAAAAAATTTTCTCACACTTGGTCCTTAATGTTTACTTATTACATTCAAAGTAAACAAATATTTATATAGTATTGTTTACTTTTAGCAACCCTGGTAAACAGGGAAATCCTTGAAAGATTGGAGGAATGGAAAAGGGAGAATTATCCATCACTTATAAATAGGGAACTCAGTGTAAACATTGGAAGCGACATAGTGGCGATTGTGGGACCAAGAAGAGCAGGTAAAACATATTTCATGTTTCAAAAAATGAAGGTGTTAGAGAAAAAGGAGTTATATGTTGATTTTGAGGATGTGGTATACAGGAATTACAAACCGGATGATATAATAAATGGATACATTGAAATTTTTGGTAGGGAGACAGGATACCTGTTTTTAGACGAAATACAAAATTTAAAGAACTGGGGAGCCTGGCTTAGAACCCTTCACAACACAGGAAAGTACAAAATTATGGTAAGTGGATCCACATCATCTCTTCTTATAGAGGAGATATCCAGGGAGCTAAGAGGTAGATACATATCCAAAATTCTACTTCCATTCTCTTTCAGGGAGTATTTAAGGATGAAAGGAATAAATGTTGATGATAAAAACGATGCATTCATCATGGGTGCGCTCAGGGATTATATGGAGTTTGGAGGATATCCCGAGGTTATAAAGACATCTGAGAGTATTGAAAAGAAAGAGAAACTGAGAAGTATATACTACACAACGCTTTATAGGGATATAATTGAGAGAGCAAGAATAAAGGAAAGAGATATTATGGAATTCATGTTGCGTTACCTGATTTCAAACAGCGGAAACACAATGAGTATATCCAAACTCCATAGAATTATATCATCATCGCTCTATCCTGTTTCCAAGCGTACCGTCTGGAAGTATTACAGCTTAATATTATCCTCTTTTGCGGTGTTTAATATAAAAATTCATACACAATCAAAAAAGAAGGAGATGCTCTCCCCACAAAAAATATATGCTGTTGACAATGGTCTTTACAGTATGGTTTCTACAAAAAAGAATATGGGCTCTAGCATGGAGACCCTTGTTTTTCTACATCTTTTCAGGGAGAAGAATAGCAGGAATGTGGAAATAAGGTATTACAAATCCAAAAACCAGGAGGTGGATTTTCTCATATTAAATAATGGATTGGTTGAAGAATTAATACAGGTGTGCTATGAT
>JAVRLI010000003.1:0-33759 GCA_031961525.1 Thermoplasmatota archaeon
GATACATCGTACTAAAGGAGAACATAGAAAAAGAATGAAAAAGCATTTGCCTGAAGAATATAATAGAAGACCTAAAGTGGAAACAGTGCATTCAGTAATTAAAAGAAAAAGTGGATCATTTGTGAGGTCAAGAATTCCAGAACTATCTGAAAAGGAAATTGCAATGAAAATAATAGCATACAATATAAGGAGGATAGTAGTCCTAAATGATTCTGGAATTATTTTTATTGTAGAGGTTTTCTACAGAGCTTTTTTGAAAAATTATTCAATTTTCCCATTCTTTTCCAATTTAAGAAATATTAATATAATGGTGGAAAATGTAGTTTAATTCATCGGTGAGGTGAAAGGTTCAATGGCTGAAAAGATTTCACAGATAATGACAAAGAACCCGATAGTTCTGAAGGCTCCTGCATCAAGGAATGAGGCATTAAAGATTATGGTGAAGAATAACATAACAGGTCTTCCTGTTGTTGATGAAAACAAAAAATATTTAGGCCTGATAACAAGAAGGGATATATTTGAACATCCTGGTGAGGATCAGGTAGCTTTAATAATGAGAGAAAATGCACCCTATGTTTCTCCCGATTCCCCCATTGAGGAAGCTGCAAAAATTATGATTGAAACGCAGAGGAGGCATGTGGCTGTTGTTGATAACCATGGACATGTTGTTGGCATAGTAACACCCTACGATTATCTAAAGGTTATTTATAGCAGAAAGATTGAGGAGCCAGTTGAAAAGTTCATAAAGAAACCATGCATACTTGTTCATAAATCAACACCCCTCAAGGTTGTTTTCAGGATGATAACGTTAACAAAGATTAATGCATTTCCTGTTGTGGATGATGACGCAAACCTTGTTGGTGTTATAACAGACAGGGATATATTCGAGAACACAAAGGTTGAAATGAGTGAGGAGGTAAGCCAGCTGGGCATCGGTGAGGATGAGGATGCCTGGACATGGGAAGGTTTAAGAAATATATTAAAAATACTTTATGTTGAAGAAAGGCTTGAGGTACCGAAGATACCTGTTTCTGAATCAATGGTGAAAAATCCCGTGAGCGTTTTGAACAAACTACCACTTTACAAGGCTGTAAAAATCATGCTGGATAACAACTTCTCCCAGCTTCCAGTAAGGGATTCACTCGATAACCTTGTCGCCATGCTTTATGATCTTGACCTGATGGAAATATTCAGAAAGTGATAGATGATGGGGGCACAGGAAGTAATTGAAATTTCAAAAAGGAGAGGCATTTTCTGGCCTTCATTTGAGATATATGGTGGTCTTTCGGGCTTTTATGATTATGGGCCCATAGGTTCATTGATAAAGGATAACATAATCTCTGTATGGAAAAATATTTTTATAAACATTGAGGGCATGGCACCAATAGATTCACCCAATATCACAATATCAAACGTTTTTGAGGCATCCGGTCATACAAAGGTTTTTTCGGATTACATTACCTACTGTAAAAACTGTGGTGAAGCATACAGGGTTGATGAATTGATAAAAAAGAAAATGCCAGACTTTGAGTTCAAATCATACGAGGATATGGTAAAAAAAATGAGGGATCTTGACCTTAAATGCGAAAAATGCGGCGGTGAACTAACAGATCCTGAAAGTTTCAATCTAATGTTTTCAACAAAGGTTGGTCCGGGTAATGGAAAGTTATCATATTTAAGACCTGAAACGGCACAGGGAATATTCGTTAACTTCCTTAACTACTTCAGGTATTTCAGGGAATCATTGCCATTCGGTGTTGTACAGGTGGGAAAGGGGTTCAGAAATGAAATCGCTCCGAGGCAGGGTTTAATAAGGCTCAGGGAATTCAATATGGCTGAGGCGGAAGTATTTTTCAATCCAAACAACATTCAATGGCCTGAAAACATAAAAAATGCTATGGATCTTGAGGTAAAACTTTTACCAAACACAGGTAATGAAGTATTTATAAAATTAAGGGATGCATTAAAAAATGGTATAATTAAACAGCAGCCGATAGCATATTTCATAGGGTTATCCTATCTTTTCCTTAAAAATATAGGTGTTGATGAGAAAAGAATAAGGTTCAGGCAGCACCATAAGGAAGAGCTGGCACATTACTCAAACGATTGCTGGGACTGTGAGATAAACATCTCCTATGGATGGATTGAGGTAATAGGGATAGCTGACAGGAACCAGTACGATCTTAAAATGCATTCAAAATATTCCGGGGAGAACATGGATGTAAAGGTTCAGGGAGAGAAAAGGATTGTTAAAAAGAAGGTGTATGAGCCAAATGAGGAGTATTTTAAAAATCTTTTTGCTGAAAAATGGAAAATGGCCATGGAAACAATGAAAAAAATGGAAATAGAGGAAAATCCTGTAGTATTTGGTAAAAAAATTCCAACAAATGCTTACAGTATTAAGGAAATAGAAATAACTGTTGATTACGAAAAGGTTTTACCATGGGTAATTGAACCATCATTCGGTATAGACAGGATATTCTTTTCACTTCTTGAACATAATCTATACAAAAGAAAGGAAAATAATTACAATGTTCTGAGGTTAAAACCACACATTGCACCATTCAAGGTTGCAGTCTTTCCTTTAATGGTAAAAGATAACCTTGATTCAGTTGCCCATGATATTTATGAAAATTTAAAGAATAATGGTATTACCTGTTACTATGATGATTCAGGATCAATAGGTAAAAGGTATGCAAGGGCCGATGAAATTGGTGTTCCATATTGCATAACAGTGGATTATCAAACACTTAAGGATAAAACTGTAACGATTAGAGAAAGGGATTCAACAAATCAGGAAAGGATTCATATAGATGATATATTAAAGAAAATAAGAGGAATGATTGATGAATGCAGCAGGTTAATATAGAATATGAGAGGATCCTCTACAACCTACTGATGAACAACATACCAAGGATAAGGGAGAAGAGGGTATCTTTATTGCTTTCCGGAGGTCTTGACAGCACAATTGTTCTATCAATAATTAAGGATTTTTACGATATTCATGCATACACTGTTGGTCTTCCAGGATCGAAGGATGTTATGAATGCCAGAGCTGTTGTGAATTATTATTCACTTGATTATGAAATAGATCATGAGATCATAGAACTTGACGAGGATCTTGTTCTTCTTGCCATGAGGGATATTCTTAAAATATTTAAGGATTTAACTATTGTTGAACTATCATTCGAAATACCATTTTACCTTGGAACAATATTTTCTCTGGAAAAGAACATTTTTACAGGACAGGGATCGGATGAACTCTTCCTTGGATATAAAAAATATTTCAACGATCCTGAACAGAACAAAAGGGATCTTGCCACACTGCTTGGTAGAACATTACCAAGGGAAAGGAACATTGCTGAAAATGCTGGAAAGGATCTTCACACACCATTCATCAGCGGTGAGATTATAGATTTTGCCCTATCAATACCCTTGAGGGAAAAGATAAATGAAAACAGAAACAAGATCATTGTGAGAAAGCTTGGATCCATTCTTGGTCTGCCATCATTTGTTATAAATGGTGAGAAAAAGGCAATGCAGTATGGATCGGGTACAATGAAAGTTTTAAGAGAAATTGCCAAAAAAAGGAACATAAAGGTACATGAGCTGAAAAATTATATAAAATTGTGAATTAACGATAGTGTTAAATCGATTTTTTCCATACTGTTTTTTATGGTTACAATAGATGGAAATAATCTTACAGTTGAAGGTGTAATAAGGGTTGCAAGGGAAAATGAAAAGGTTTCCATTGATGAAAAAGCAATGAAGAAAATGGAAAAAAACAGATTTGATCTTGAAAATATAATGAAGGATGGAAAAACTGTATATGGTGTTAATACAGGTTTTGGCGATCTTGTTAACGTAAAAATAGATGAAAAATCACTATATGATTTACAGAGAAATCTGATAAGATCACATTCATCAGGTGTTGGTGATTTATTACAGAAGGATGTTGTAAGGGCTGCCATGCTCGTAAGGGCAAATACCTTGCTTAAAGGTTATTCTGGTGTTAGAAGTGAGGTTGTGGATCTTCTTGTTGAAATGCTGAATAGAGATATAGTACCTGTTGTACCATCAAGGGGCAGTGTGGGTGCAAGCGGTGATCTTGCTCCACTTGCACATGTTGCACTTGCAATGATGGGCGAGGGTGATGTAATTTACAACGGTGAAATAAGAAATGCTGGAAAAGTTTTCAATGAACTGAACATAAAACCACTGGATCCAAAGGAAAAGGAAGGTGTTGCATTAATAAACGGAACATCATTCATGTCAGCAATGGGTGTTATTTCCATTCATGAGTTCAAAAAAATATTAAAGAATGCAATTGTTGCATTTTCACTTTCGCTTGAAGCTTTATCCGGAACGGATGATGCATACAGGGAGGAAATTTTAGGCCTAAGACCACATCCGGGTCAGATAAGAATTGGGAGGGCAATAAGAAAAATAATAGAGGGAAGTGAAATTATAAAAAATTCAAAAAGGATCCAGGATGCCTATTCCCTTCGATGCACACCCCAGGTTCTCGGTCCTGCACTTGAAACATACTATTTTGCAAAAGAAATAATTGAAAGGGAAATAAATTCAGTCACGGACAATCCTGTGGTAATTGACAGGGCATATTCAGGTGGAAACTTTCATGGTGAATATATTGCATTTGCTTTGGATTTTCTGGCAATAGCACTTTCAGAAATTGGAAACATTTCAGAGAGAAGAAGTTTCAGAATGCTTGATTCAAAGCTGAGCGGTCTTCCTCCATTTCTTGCAAAGGATCCAGGATTGAATTCAGGTCTTATGATCGCACAGTACACAGCTGCAAGTCTTGTTTCAGAGAATAAAATATTGAGCCATCCAGCATCAGTCGATTCAATACCAACAAGTGCTGATCAGGAGGACCATGTGAGCATGGGTATGACATCAGCATTGAAGATAATGAACATAATAAGGAATGTTAAATACATAATTTCCATAGAATACCTTATTTCAACACAGGCACTTGAGTTCAGGAAATATGAAATGGGAAGGGGAACGAAAATGGCATATGAAGAAATTAGAAAGAAGGTAAAAGCCTACGAAATGGATAGACCACCATACAGGGATATTGAAACTATATACAGCATGATAGAAAATGATGAAATAATAAGTAAAATTGAAAAGGAATTCGGTAATATATTATAAATCACTCAGCCTTAAAATTATTGATTTTTCATCCATATTTGTTATAACAAGAGGAATATTCTCAAGTTCAGCAAGCTTGATGCTCAGTTCATCCACGTTTTCAGGTTTAACAAAAACAACCATTGCAGGCTTCAACGGATGTGCCCTTATTGCAACGAGAGGAGATCTACCAAATTTTACACCTGTAAAAATAAGTGCCCTTTCATTACTCCATCCATAAAATTTGAAGAAATCCTGTGAACTGAATTCAAGTATTGCCTTGATGCTATCTATCATGGTATAACCATATATGTTCCTTTCAAGTGAAACATCTTTTGCAAGGTTTGTTCCATCAATTAAAGATATAATTTCACTGGCCTTTGCGGATCTTCTGAATTCTCTAATTGATATTATTGCATCCGATCCATAACCGGGTGAATATTTTTTAACAATTTTTCCACCCTTTGATAGATCAATTGTTATTAATGCCTTAACAATTTTTTTTATTGTTACAATACCAGGTGATTTTCTCCTTCCTGATTCATAATCACTTATAACCGATGGTGAAATTTTAAGGAACTTTGAAAGTTCCTGCTGTGTTATACCAAACATTTCCCTCCATTTTCTCAGTGTTGCACCGGGATTTTCGGAAATTACAATTTCTCCTGCAATTTTTTCCTCAAGTTCAAGCATGGTTTTGCATAAACTTTCAAAAAAATAAACTTTTCTTAAAACAATGGAAAAGTTTATAGAATAAAAAAAGAATTTCTATCAATTGAGGTGATGTTAATTTGGTAAATTCAGAAGAATCGATTCTTGAACAGGTGGAAAAATACCTGAAAAAGGTGAGGACACAGGCGGAGGAAGTAAAAAAGAAGGAACAGGAAATTCTTGAAAGGGATAAAAGGCTTGCTGAATGGGAGTCAAAGCTGAAGAGTACTGAAAGTCAATTGAAGGAAAAGGAGAATTATCTTGTCGGCAAGGAGCATGAGCTTGAGGAAAAATTAAAGAACCTCGAAAAATTGAATGAGGAATTCAAAAAAAGTATGTGGGAGATAGAAAAAAACAGGAATGATCTGATCAAGACAATGGATAATCTGAAAAAGTATGAGGAAAAATTAAATTCATTCATAGGAACAATGGAAAACTATTCAAAGATTCTTGAAGAAAATGAGAGTAAAATAAAGGATCTTCTTAATGACTATGAAACAAGGAAAAAGCAAACGGATGATTTTTCAAAATCCATTCAATCATTCCTCAAAGAATTTTCACAGCTCAGGGATGAGGTAAGTGAAACACTCAAGGGCATTGAGGGAATAAAAGCACCTGAAATAAAGGTGGAGGGTGAAAAGATAGAGAAGATGGAGGTGAAGATACCTGAAAAACCGCAGGAGGAGGAATTGATACCCTGTCCAAACTGTGGAACCTTAATATCAAAGGATGCGATAATGTGCTATGCCTGTGGATATGTTCTACATCCAGAGTTGCTGGAGGAAAAAAAGGAATCAAAGGAATCATGAAACCTGTTTTCCCACACTTTCATCAACGCACTGGATAAAATCCTTTACCTTTTCCCCAGGAATATTTGCGCCGGCAGCTATGTTATGACCCCCTCCGAATCCTCCCACCTTTTCAGAACAATTTTTTAATATTGCCCCGATGTTCAATCCCCTTGATACCATGTATCTTGTTGTTCTAGCCGATACCCTTACCTCGGAATTTTTAACATGTAAGGCAAGAACCGGTCTTTTTTTATCAAAAACATAGCTGCTCATGATTCCAGATACTGCCCCGGCCATTGAATCGCCCTCAACATAAAAATAAACAATGTTTTTCAAATCCTTTCTTTCTGAAATTGCACTGTAAACTTCATTTATTACATTATTTCTGTATTTTTTAAAAGTTTCAAGAACTTCATCCCTTTTTTCATTATCACCGGAAAGGAAAAGGAATGCAAGACCCTGTTTGTCCATTCTTGCACATGCATTAACTATGTTTGATAAATTTCTGTCGTAAAGGCCAAAATCCCTCAAAAATATCTTTTCTGTCACAATATCCCTAACATATTCAGGATCAATGTTCAATTTAAGCAACCTCAACGTTAAAAGTGAAACAAGCCTTACCTTTTCATCATCCTTTAAATCAATGAATCTCATCTCACCATTTATGTTTGCATCCCTGAGGAATTTTTCAACATTTTCCTCTTTACCCGTAAGATCCATAAAAAATGGTTCAATACTGTTAACGATCATATCCTTTACATTATGACCATCCATCTTAAGGTCTGAGATTTTATCAGAATTTTTTAGAATGTTTTCATAAATGATTTTGTTTAAACCCGTGTATCCTCCAATATCCTGTTTGTCCCCAATTACACCTGCGAGGTATATGGGATAAAGTGAAACATTTTTTTCATCAATGTAAATTGAAAGCAGATATGAAAGTGTTGCGCCGCATGCATCCCTAGATCCATCCATTCCACAGATATGGGGATTGATATGAATAATGTTCCCCTCCCCAACAACAGGATGGTGATCAAGAACAATCACATTTTTGTATGAAGATAAAAGATCAATCAATGATGAACCCATATCAGCAAGAACATAACACTGATAATTTTGATCCATCATATTTTTTATATTTTCTCTTGAAAGATCCTTCACAAAAGATACATGGAATTTTTTTCCTCTCATCGCTTTATAAATTAATGCAGCACTTGAAATGCCATCAGCATCGTAGTGTGCCAGTACCCTTATTTCCTCACAACCCTTTAACTTTTCTGAAGCATTCCTGAAAACTTTATCCAGACATTCTGGAATTTCCAGCATATCACTTTGATAATAGTTCAGCACTTTCGGGTGAATATTTCCAGTCCTTTGGCAATCTTCCTATCCTTTTATAGTACCTTACAAGGCTGTTGATTTTTGATTCAACCACCTGTAAACCCCTCTTATTTGAAAGATCCTTTGGGTGTTTTTCAAGATGCTTTGTTAAATTTACAGCTTTTTTAATTAAAAAAAGAAGATCATCTGGTATTTTTGGTTCAAGTCCATGGTCCCTGGCGATCTTCAGCATTTTCTTTCCTGTCACATACTTTATTTTTGGAATTCCATAAACGTCCCTGAGAATAACACCTGCATGGCTGAGGCTATAACCCTGTCTAAGCAGTTCAATTACCTTATCTTCCGCATCCTTACCCTTAAGCCTTACCCATTCAAGTTTTTCCCTGCTTGATGTTTTTGAAGTTGATTTATCCGAAACAATTTTTGGCATACTCAAACACCTTGAAGTATTATACCTAAAATTCAGATCATATTTAAGTTTTTTTGATGAATTATTTTATAAAAATAAACCAAAATGGAATGGAAAAATTTAACTATTCTCCATGAATTGTTAAATCATGGACTATACACCATTCATTCTCTATTCATCCATAATAATCGTTATATTCATTTTTGTAATGTACATTCTAAACATTATGAAAAAAAGGAATGTAAGGATTGAAAAACATATGGAGGATGATGCCTATAACAGTATGGAAATGGCAAGATCCATAGCTGTTATTCTTGAAAGAAAGGGTTATTCCACCGGAGATGCATATGAAAGGATTGAGGAGGCTGAAAGGCTTTACAGAGAAGGAAAATATGCCGAATCAATTGAAAAAAGCAGGGAGGCAAAGGAAATATTGCATAAATCAATGAATGAAAAAAGGGATGATTCAAATTACATTGAAACAAAAAAGATTAACCTTCCTGATGAAAATTATCTTCCGGCAAAATTTTACCTTGAAAAGGTCCATGACCTTTATGAGAAGTCAGAGAATGAAAGTTTTAAAATAAAGTCATCTATATTTATCAAAAGTGCCGAGATAAGTTTTAAGAATGGTGATTACAGGAACTCTTTGAAGGATTCACTGAGGGCCGAAAAGATACTGAATGGAATTGATGTAAATGTATTAAAGTGTCCCAACTGCAATGCTGATGTGAAAGAAAATGATGTTTACTGTCCTAACTGCGGATTTTTGTTGAAAAATAAATGTCCAAAATGTGGTGCGGAAATTAAACAGGGAGATAAATTTTGTAGAAATTGTGGCTTTGAATTAATGGTGAAAATATGAACAGGATATATTTTTCAATAGGTATTATTTTCCTTTTCCTTTCACTTATTTTTGTTGCTGTTGGTATATGGAAGGGTTACCTTAAATTCATATGGGCAATTGTTCCTATTATTGTGGGTACAGGTATTTTTTCAGCAATAATTTTCATAACACTTGTTCTTGGCATGATATTTCTCTTCTTTTCATTAAGTGAAGGTGCACAGGAATCAAACTTTGAATACGGTGGTGCAATAGTCATAGGACCATTTCCAATAGTGTTTGGATCATCCAGATGGATGATAATCGTTTCATTAATTTTACTCATAATCTTTATTTTCCTTCTCATTCTTTTTTTATGATACCATTCCTGTAAACTGGTAAAATTGGCATTGAATTTAATGACAGAGCAAAATGAATATCGTTCTCAAATCCCATTCTCCTTAGCCTTTCAGCACTTTTAGATTTAATTATTTTCTCTTTCAAATTTTCAAAATCAATAAAGACCCCCAGTTTTTTCCCCTTTATATAAGAGGCACAGTAAAAATCCTCAATGGAAAAAATGTCCTTTCTGTTTGCACAGACAAGATCAGCATCATATCCTATATTATTCGCTATTAAATCGGCATTAAGGAAACTGGCAATATAAACAACAGGTGATTTTATTTTTTTTAGAACCCTTGTACCGTTTGTTGAAACAAAAATAACATTCTTTCCATTTAATTCAGCATTCATCAATTCATTAGGCGAGTTATTGTAATGGAAACCATCTATTTTTATACCATCCCTTTCACCAATCAATATGTAATCCTTTTTTTGGGAATAAATCTTCCATGCCTCATTCTCATTTTTTGCTGGTATTATTTCATTAACACCTTTTTTAAACATTACAACAATACTTGTTGTTGCCCTGAAAACATCGATCAAAACAGCCTCTTTTGATATAATTGATTCAGCCTTGAATCCATTTATTATTCTCATATTACCTCCACATTAATTTCATTCCCGTTCCTGTCATAACATTTGAAATTTTCAGGTTTAAAGGGATAACCGACTATGATGTGAATTTTACCTGTTTTTGAAAAGAGATCAAGATCCTCAGGACTCGGATAAAGTATACCTGAAGGATGTGAATGGACAGTTCCAACAATTGAAAAATCTATAGGTTTCATGTAAAGCTGATAGACAGCGCTTCTCTTTCCTGATATTGTTCCAGGTAACATAAGTATTTCATAAATTATGTCACCCTCAGCCCTTAAAAATGCAGCAAATTCATTTGGATATGTATCCCTTGCACTTTCCATAATCATCCTTAAAAGTTCACCCTTAATTTTCATATGAGTTTCTCTCTCAATTTTTCATAAAAATTCAGATTAAACCTGATGAATGTTGCCTGGTGTTCACTTTCTGATAGTTTTATTACATCCTTCTGCGTTATTTTTTTATTAACCTGTCCATCAAGAACAAGAACACTTGATCTTTTTGGATCAAGCAAATGTATTTCAAGGTTTGAAGAGCTTGGTATAACATGTGATCTTATTCCAAGTTTAAAGGGTGCAATGTAGGTAATAACGAATGCATCAATCCTTGGATCAACGATCGGTCCTCCAGTACTTAGAGCATAGGATGTTGATCCTGTTGCAGTTGCAACAATAAGGCCATCGGCTCTAAGGTCCTCAAGCAATTGATTGTCAATATAAATTGCATAAGTTCTCAGTTTTGCAATTTCAGATGTGTGTATAACAACTTCATTTGTACAATCGGGTAATCTTTTATCGTTAAGAATAACCTTTAATTTTTTCCTTTTATCAAGGTAATAGTTACCTGAAATAAGCCTATCAAGCGATGATTCAAGATCAACGGGCACAATCTCCGTAAGAAAACCCAGTTTTCCAAGATTTAATGGAAATATTGGTTTATTCGTGTTCTGCAATGTTTTAAGTACAGTTCCATCACCGCCCACAGTAATAACAATATCCACATCCATGTTTTTTAAATCAACACCATCCATTCCTATTTTCTTTGCAGTTGATTTTTCAAGAACAACATCATGATCCTTTGAGAGATAATCATAAACAACCTTAACAACCTTAAGGGATCTTTTTACCTCAGGATTACCAACAAGACCAAATTTCATCTTTCACACCCCGTAGGGATTGTTTTCCTTATTACCTATGGCAATGACATTTTTTCTTTCAAGAAGATTCAGGTTCATGTTTAAAGGTTTCATTGTTCCAAGATCAAAAACCTCACCTCCAGCCTCCCTTACAATGAAAGAGCTTGCTGCAATATCTACGATCCTCAAAACACCTTTCCTTGAATAATCATAAACAAAAACATCCGCAATACCCTCCGCAACAAGGAGCATTTCAAGGGATGCACAGCCCATGGACCTTACTCTTCTTGAATTTTTTATGAGACTGAATACCCTTTCATTCACATTTTTTCCCAGACTTATCACGGACAGTTTTTCACCATCACCCTTTTTTGTATGTATCCTTCTGTTCTCAAAATATGCACCATTACCCCTTTCCGCCCAGTATGATTTTCCTGAAACAAGGTTCATTACAAGTGCATATTTTGTTGAAAACATATCCTTTTCCATCACCGCCATCGATATGGAATAGAAGGGTATGTTTCTTTCGGCATTAAATGAACCATCAAGTGGATCAAGAACAAGCGTAAGTGTCTTATTCCTGTCCCAGTAACCGTATTCTTCACTTAGAACGTTGAATGGAAGATCCTTTTCCTTCACAATACTGAAAACTTCATTTTCAGCAACAAGGTCTATGTTTGATGTTGGTGTCCCGTCCGCACCTATCTTTATGACCTTACCGGCCTCATCAAATTTTTTTTCAAGGTAATCATCAACCTTTTCCTTCACGGATTTTCCAATTTCTCTCAGCTCATGGATCATTATGCTTGTTATGAAGTATCCGTATAAAAATTTTCACGAATATTTTATTATCAAACTTCTTATAATATCTGCAACATCATCACACATATCTGTTATTTTTTCACAGCTCTCATATATTTCCTTGAATTTAATGAGTGCATTTGTATCATTTTTCTTAACAATTTCCCTTAAAACGTTATCAACTATATCATCCGCATAGTTCTCAAGTTTGTGTATATCCTCGCATCTTTCAAGTATATCACCGTATTCACCAAGCCTTATTGCAAGAATTTCGTTCAAAGCATCATAAAGTTGGCTCACGGCCTTCAGGTTTATTTCAGCAAGGGCAACAAGCTCTGATGTACTTTCTTTTATTCCATATATGATTATTTTTTTGCTTGCCGCTTCTATTGCATCAATTATGTTATCCAGGCCCTTTATTATTGAAACGAGATCCAGTGTATCAATTGGTGATGGAAATTTTCTGTTCAATTTTGAAAAAATATCCGAAACTATTTTATCGTTAAGATGCTCCAGCTCCTTTATATATTTCTGTTTTTCTTCCCTATTATCGAACTCTATTACCATTTCATAGAATGCTGTTGCAGCACTTTTGACGTTTGTACCCAGTTGCTTTATGTAGTTTGAAAATTCCCTGAATACCGTTGATGCCTCTTCAAGTGATAGTGCTCTTGTTTCCTCACCAAGTAAAATTGTTACAGTAAGGCCTGCAAAGGCTGCAAGGGAAACAAAGAATAATGTTATACTCAAGCCGAAAAGAGACTGTAGTAAAGGTAATAAAAATACACCTGTTATTGCACCGAGCCTGCTTATTGCAGCAGATGATCCCTGTGCCGTTGCCCTGAGCCTTGTTGGGAAAAGTTCTGTTGCAATAACCCAGGTTGTTGTATTCGGTCCGGAATTTTCACTCAGCTGGAATATAGCGAAAAGAAGAATGAGGATCAATGGCTCAACAGGATTTATAAGACCCAGGATCAAAAGTGAAAGTCCCATTCCCAAAAATCCTAATATCTGCAATTTCAACCTTCCAACCCTGTCTATGAGAAGAATTGCAATAATAAAACCTATAACGCCGAAAAGATCAAGTATTGCTGTACCAAGAATTGCATCAATATCCGTTTTAAAGCCCATGACTCTAAGTATTGTTGGCTGAAAAATGCCTATACCATAAACAGCAATATCCATGAAAAACCATGGTATCCAGGCAAAAAGTGTTCTCCTGATGTAAATTGGGCTTAGCAAATCCTTTATCCTTGTTTTTTCTCTTTTTACCTTCAATATTTTATTCTCATCCACATTTGCATTGAGTGATTTAAGAACATTTATGGCCTCCTTAATCTTACCCTGTGAAATAAGCCATCTTGGCGATTCAGGCATTTTTGTTCTAAGCAAAATTACAACAATTGCGGGAATGACGCCAGATAACAGCATGTATCTCCAGGAATCCGGACCCAGTTGGGCAAGAATATAACCAACAATTGCTGCGGTAAAGGCTCCTATACCCCAGAATGTGAATGTTGAGGAAATGAATTTACCCCTTTTACTTGCGGGTGCAAATTCGGATATGTATGTTGAACTTATTGGATAATCTGCACCTATTCCTATACCAAGCAAAAACCTGAATAGTATCAGTTCCCATATGTTCTGTGATAAGGCGGAAATTCCGGCAAAGACAACAAAAAATATCAGATCAATAACATACATGGTTTTTCTGCCCATTCTGTCAGTGTAATGGCCAAGGGTGAGCGCACCAACAAACATTCCCATTAAAGCTGAGGATGCAACAAGGCCGAGGGCTATTGATTGTTCCAATGGTGGAAGTGTGTATACCCATAAAGGCTTAACAAACAATAAAACAACACTGATTATGAAAAGATCATAACCGTCAAGAAAAACACCTGCGGCTGAAAGTAAAAGCATTTTATAATGGAATATGGAAACTTCCATTTTATCAATGGCTGATTCAATGGATTCTACCATGTTTATTGGAAATGAAACATTAGTTAAAAACATTTTGAAATTTTTTTGTAAAAACGATACATTTTAATATTCAATGTAATTTCTAATTTCCATGGATCAACCAGTTAAACCATTACAGATACTTCAAAATTCACTGAACAAAAATGTTCTCGTTTGCGTTAAGGGGAATAAGGAATATAGAGGCATACTTACAGGTTATGATCAGCATATGAATCTTGTTTTGAAAAATGCTGAGGAATTTTCCGATAATCAATCAAGGGGAACATACCCGGTTGTTGTTGTTAGAGGAGATAATGTAATTTACATTTCTCCATCATAAGAGGTGTTTTAAATGGGATCTGGTACACCAGCAATGGGTAAAAAGAGCAAAAATAAAACGCACATTGTATGCAGGAGATGCGGTCATAGAACCTATAATGTTAGGGAGAAGAGGTGTTCACACTGTGGTTTCCCAGCACCCAGGCTACGTCACTATTCCTGGGCGAAAAAGAAATGAGCATTGTGGTGTTGTTGGATTCAAGGTAAGGGGAAACTCAGCACCATACATTTATTATTCCTTAAGATCACTTCAGCACAGGGGACAGGAATCTGCAGGAATAGCTGCATACGATGGTAAAATAATAAATATAAGGGGAATGGGTCTTGTACATGAGGTTTTTAACGTTGATTATTTGAAAAAATTGTCTGCAAGGGTTGGTATAGGCCATGTTAGATATTCAACTGCAGGTGCATCAACAATAAACAATGCTCAGCCAATACTTATTCATACAATTGTTGGTGATATGGCAATAGCACATAATGGTGAAATAGCAAATGCGCAGGAATTGAAGAATAATCTTGCCTTACAGGGTATATCCTTCACAACGGATTCAGATAGTGAGGTCTTCCTTAATTTAATAGCCTATCACATAAGCAGATCTGGCGATATAATTGAAGGTATAAAGAAATCCATGCAGATGGCAAAGGGATCCTATTCAATTGTTCTCCTTATTAACGATAGACTTTTTGCCATCAGGGATCCGCTTGCAATCAGGCCACTTGTTTTGGGAAAGGTTGATGATGGATATGGTGTTGCATCAGAATCCGTTGCCTTTGATACTGTTGGTGGTGAGATAATAAGGGATGTTACACCTGGTGAAATTGTTGAAATAACGGAAAATGGATTGAGGGAACATTATGTTATGAATACTGAGGAACATACAGCACACTGTATGTTTGAGTATGTTTATTTTGCAAGGGCGGATAGTATAATAGATGGTAAAAATATTTATGATGTTAGAATAAAACTTGGTAGGATACTTGCGAGGGAAAGTCCTGTTGATGCTGACATTGTTGTACCTGTCCCGGATTCAGGAAGGACACATGCCTTCGGTTATTCACTTGAATCCGGTATACCTTTCGCTGAAGGTTTGATGAAAAACAGGTATGTTGATAGAACATTCATCATTCCAGATCAGAGCGGAAGGATTGAGGAAATAAAATTAAAGCTGAACCCGGTGAAGGATGTTGTTAGAGGTAAAAGGGTTGTTCTTGTCGATGATAGTATAGTGAGAGGAAACACAATGAAAAAGATTGTAAGACTTTTAAAATCAGCTGGAGCTAGGGAAGTTCATGTAAGGATAGGATCACCACCCATAGTAGCTCCATGCTACCTTGGTATTGATATGAAAACAAGGAAGGAATTTATTGCAACAGGAAAAAGTGTTGAAGAAATTAGAAATATTATTGGGGCGGATTCACTTGCATATCTTAGCCTTGATGGTCTTGTTGAGGCAATAGGTTTTCCTAAAGAAGACATATGCCTTGCATGTTTAACAGGTATTTATCCCGTTGAAATACCTGGTGAACTTTTCATAAAACAGAAAAAAATAGATCAGTTCTGATCACTATTTCCATATTTATCAATTCTTGCAGCAATCGCGATTCTGTTTGCAAGTCTTCTTGCCATTTTTCCACTTTCCCTGCTTCCATGAACAAGTGGATGTTTGAATATTATTCCATGCTTTGGCCCAGGTGTTTTCTTTTTTCTTGAAATGTACATGGCCCTTCCTGCTCCAAGTACCTGTATTCTGCTCCCCGGAAATGATGAAAGATTATCAATGCCATTGGCAAGGTAGATTAACTGGGCACCCAGCAAAGGTCCAGCAACCTTTGTAAGGTTGGGTGCATTCTTTTTCATAAGATCCTCAATATATGTTTCGGTTTTCTTTTTTAATTCTGATAAATTTTTCAAGCTTTCCACAGCCCTTTTCATGATTTCAAAGTTTCCATAATCCATTGACAAGATCTTTTTAATGAATTGATCCTCATCCATTTCATATTTTAAGAAGGGATCTACAAGATCAAATAGATCGATTATATGCTGCTTTAATTCATTCTCAATCTTTTCAATTGCAATATAGAATTTCACACTTTCCATAACATAGAGATCCCAGGATTTTTTCTCCTCAACCATTTTTTTACCAAAAAGAATCAGAGCATCATGTAAAATTTCATTAACATTATCACTTGAAAATTCAATTTCAGGACCGAATTTATGAAAAAAGTCTTCAAGGAATGAAAAATCCCTTTTTGTTATTTTTAAATACAATTCAGAAAGTTTCTTAGGATCCTCAGGGAAATAGAAAATTTCATTTATTCCATTCTTTGAACCCTCTGCCCTGTTCCAGTAAATTTTTATCATAGTTCAACAAATGTACTTTTTATATTTATTTTTTCCACCATGCAGGGTATTTTTCTCTCTCAATAAAAACATGTTCCATTTTTGCGAATGCATCCTTATCAGATTTTTTCTCCATAATTTTTGCAACACCAACAAAAATGTTACTTTCTGAATAGACTGAAGCGTATCTATTCTTTTCCACCTTTCCATCAATTTTTTCAATTCCTGCAGAATAAATTGGAGCACCATGTGCAAGGGCGCCCAGACTTGTATCCTTTACAATTATTTTTGGAAGGAATGAAACAAGATCCTCACCTTTCCTTAAAATTTTTCTGATGTAGGATTCATCACCTTCTTTATAGAATTCATAGGCATCCTTGAGTTCCTGCAATGTATGTGATGAATCTTCATGCAAATGTCCAGTCCTTACCCTTCTCAGTTCAAGAAGATTTCCACCAGTACCTATTGCATCACCAAGGTCAACACAGAGCGTTCTTATATATGTACCCGACTCTGTTGAAACCCTGAAAAGAACATTTCTTTCCTCAATTTCAATAATCTCAAGTGAATAAATTTTCCTTATCCTTGTTTTTCTTGAAACCGCAGCTCTTACTGGAACGGTCTGATAAATATCACCAACAAATTCCTTAAAAACATTCCTTATCCTTTTTTCATCGGCCTTACCATGAAGATAAAGCAATGCCACATATTCTTTATCAAGAAGGTGTAAAAGATTCACTATTTTTGTTGCCCTGTTCAGGGCAACCGGCAGAACACCTGAAACATTTGGATCAAGTGTTCCAGCATGCCCTGCCTTTTTCACATTGAGTATTTCCTTTACCCAGGATGAAACCTGATGGCTTGTTGGCCCCTCGGGTTTATCAATCACAACAAAACCGAAATCAAGAAGATCCTCTATTTTTTCCATTCCTTCACCCTTTCAATTATATACATTGCTATTTCCTCAGGCTTTTTATCCTCCGTGTTTATCACAAGATCGTATATTGAAAGATCCCTGAAATCTATGTTATAATACTTTTTATACCTTAAAATTTCACTCTCCTCCCTCATTCTCAGCATATCCATGCTTATATTTTCCCTTTTACCAATCCTTTCCAGTCTTGTATTCTCATCCGCATTTAAAAATACCTTGAATGCCTTTATATCATTAAGGTATGCAAGCCATCCCGCAAGCCTTGAATCAACAACAACGTTATCCCTTGTTTTCAATATTTCCAGAAGAATTGAATCAAGTTTTTTATCAAATTCTGGATCCTTTTCAGCATATTTGCTGAATTCCTCAAGGCTCATATTATTTTCCTTTGCCATTTCTCTGAATATATCACCACCTGATACAAGATCATAGTTTAATTTTTTACATAGAATTTTTGAAACAGTTGTTTTTCCGGATCCTGGAGGGCCGCTTACCGTTATAATCATATTTTTTCAAGCCTTTTCCTGAATTCATAAAGTCTGAAGATATAGGAAATAAAATATCCAAGAGAGGCTGTGAAAAAAGAATAAAGAATTATCCAATATGGGAAAAAGGAAATTCCACCTGTAATATCAACATTGGATGCCCAGGGAACATTGAAGTATTTAACACTGGCATTTAAAAGGAAATCGTAAAGCCAAGTGAAAATCGCAATGATGAATATGAATGTAACAATCATGGGCTTCATCTGATCCCCTGATACCTTCATCTGTTCCTGCATTACCTTAGCCTGAATCTTATTGTACTTTTCAATCTTTCCCATGTCCCTCTGTCTGTAGGCTTCCCTGATTTTCTGTGAAAGGTATTTTGTTTTTTCCTGTATTCTCGCCATCTGGAACCAGTCCATGAAATAGTGCCTTGCATATGTATTTACTATTGTTAATAAAATACCTGTTGCAATAATTGTTAATATGGGATATTCTCCGTTGAAACCAAAGATTGGATTGAAAATATAACCCATACCTATGGCAAGCGCATTTCTTAAATCTGGAAAGAGAAAAATGGTCATAACTACCATTATGAAAACGAAGTACAAGCCGGTCATTCCCATGGGGTTTTTTTGGTCAGCCATGTTTTATCATGCTCACAAGATCATTAACAGCCTTATCAACTTTTCCCTCTTCATTTTTAATTATAACAACAGTAGCCCCCGAAAGGACAGAACAGGATGTGGCAAACGATCTGTTGATTTCCTGTTGAATTCTTATGCTTTCCTGGCTTTCATTGTCCCTTGCCCTTGTTGTATCCCTGCTCCTTCTTGCATAAATATCCTCAGGATTTGCTTCAATTAAAACAAGCATGGACGGTTTTATTTCCCTCAGAACCCATTCTGGAAGACCGGGTAAATAGCCTGATGGTGTTTTAATGCTCATATGTGTATCAATGATAACATTCTCCATTTTTCCAATTTCTTCCCCTGCCCTTCTCTGTATTTCCCTCTGTTTTTCTGCAGGAAGTTTTCTTATCTCATCCCTGTTTTTCACACCCATGCCTTTTGCAATTTCCAACATAACATCTCCATAGTTCACTATTTTCATACCTGTTATTTTCGAAACGCCATCCATAATTGTTGATTTACCAACACCCGGAACACCTGTAACAACTATCCTCATAAATCATCCCTCAAAAAACTGTCTTATTACAGGATGCATTTCCATAAGCTGCTCCCTTCCCATTGCCTCATAGAACTGTATCAATATACCTACTGTAAGCAAAACACCCGTGCCGGTTGTATTACCAACCGTTCCTATCAAACCAGCAAATGCTGCAAGTGCACCAACAGCAGCACCGCTGAATATTGTTATTGGTGGTATGTATTTGCTAAGAACACTCTCAATAACCTTTGGTTCCCTCCTGAAACCAGGTATCTGCATACCGCTGCTTATAATTTGCTTTGCAACAGCCTGTGCATTCATATTTGTTGTATCTATCCAGAACTTTGCAAAAAGAATGCTCATTCCTATCATAAAGAATGTGTATGCAAGCACATGGATTATATTCTGAAGAACGGTGTGACCAAGCAGGGCGGCACCGTATATAGATGGTTCCATGATTGGTAAAAGCCATTCACCCAGACCATTTATGTTGTTCAGATAGAATGCAAGTCCCCCTATAGGTGTGGTCTGCTGTATTCCATACATCTGGGCCTGCTGTGGTGTGGGATAAACACCAAGCCAGGGGTTATGGCCAAGAATTGGAACTTTTGAAAGTGTTGGGTTTGTCCAGAAAATCAAAGTCCACATGGTAACATTGGCAAGCAATGCTGAGGTCAAAATAACAGGTATGTTTGATGCATAAAGAAGCTTAATTGGATATCTTCCCCTTGCACCCCTTACCCTTTCATGAGCAAGGGGCAATTCAATCTTGGTGCTTTCTGTCCAGGCAACAAGGAAGAATATTATTGTTGTTCCAATAAGTGCTATTATTGGATTTGGCTGACCAAAAATAAGCGTTTCAATCCTTCCATTGTAGAGATCGCTTGCTGAAAAGTGTGAGAGTAAATATACAGTCTTTGGAATAACACCGCTTGGTGGATTCATCACCGAAAGTGGCTGTCCAGGATGGGGAGGGATCCAGTTTATTGTTCCTGTTATTAAGGCCTGGGAAACACCTGCAGCTATGAAGAGAGAGATACCTGATCCTATACCCCATTTACTCACGAGTTCATCCATAAGAAAGACAACATATGAACCGAAGAAAAGCTGTAAAACAATGAATGTCTGTGCAAGGAACATACCATGGCTTGGCCAGATTCCATTTAACATGGAAACAAATGAATTATCCGGTGTTAAATATCCAAAAACCTGAGGTATGGCCTCAACAAAGATCATGATGATAACAAGAAGCTTCTGCACCCCCTGATACATGGCCCTGTCCTCTTCCTCACCAAGATCCAGATTTATTAATTTAGCACCAACAAAAAGCTGCATTATTATGCTCGCCGTAACTATTGGTCCAATACCAAGATGCATGAGTGTTCCTGATGCACCTGCCATTATTGCCCTGAAGGATGAAAAAACATCAAGCATTGTGCTCGTGTTAAGTCCATAAATGTATATGTTTGTCATTATGAAATATACAATCAATACAAGACCTGTCCATAATAGCTTCTCCCTGAACCTCACATGCCTCTGTGGCTTCTTTATTATGGGCAATTTTTCAACAAGAGGCTTTAAACCATAAAGTTTGCTTTTCTTTTCTCCCTTATATGATGCTATAAGGTAGGATAGATAATATAAAGGACCAACAAGTAATGTAAAGATTAAAGGATCAACCCAGTCCTTTTCAATGTATGAAAAAAATGATCCAAAATCAAGGATCTTTCCTGCAAGGTAATCAACATAAAAATAAAGTGTAAGGATAAAAATTAAAAGTATTACAATGCCCACTGCCCTGTTTCTCGGTATTTTTTCCGATTCAGGCATTGAGTTCTACCCCACCACCTTTCTCTTCCAGTTTCCTCCTTGCAATTTTGCTTGCCTTCATCACCCTGATTTTCATTTTTTCATCCACATCCCCTGTACCAAGTAATTTGGTATATCCTGCGGAGGAAAGATCAACATTCCATACACCATTTTCAAACTTTGCAAATCCAAGATCGGCAAATAATTGCAACTTTTCCTGAACATCCCTGAGATTTATTGTTATATCCTCTCTGGAAGGATGATGGCTTGTGAAACCATGCCTTCCCCAGTGTTCCCTGAAGTATTTGTTTAACCATATCCATTTATGTTTACCAAGACCTGCCAGACCCTTCCCACCTTTAAGGCCATGGCCCCTTCTACCCTTCATGCCATGGCCATGCCTTCTGTATCCCCTAAATTTTCTACCTCTGCTGTATGACATTTTAAATCACCATCATTCTTCTTATCAACTCATTTATTTCCTTTCCCCTGTAACCAAGATCACCCATTTCCTTTATGGATCTCTTTGTGTTTTTGTACCCTCCCCTTGGAGGGTTGAGTCTGAAAACAGGCTTTATGTTTGGCAGATCATTGTAATTTATCTTTTTCTCCATTATTGCGTTAACAAGATCCTCAACACTCTTGAAGTTTATTGATTCAAGGTAACCCTGATCTATTGGCTTATCACCCATAATCCTTCCCCTTTTAACTATAAGTTCCTCAAGTGTTTTTTTATCAATTTCTCCCCATGTTATGTAATCCTTTGCCTTTTCAAGCATACCAATGATTGATGGTGTCTTTGGAAGTATAACAAGATGGTTGACCCTTGTTAACCTTAAGTATTTTAAAGTCTTTTCAACATCACTATTTACACCGGCCCTACCTCTTATCCTGATCGCCGCCAACATTGAATCCACCTCCCTTGTAAATTGCAAGGTTAACAGTTATCTTTTCATTTAATTTCATAACCGCTGTCTGTTTCAATGCGTTGAATGTTGCAATTGCATAATTAACAGTTGTTTTTGTATGTCCGGATGTGAAACCCCATGCATCCTGTATTCCCGCCAGTCTGAGAACATCCTTTGCCACATCTCCAACCGCAAGACCAACACCGCGTGGTGCAGGTTTTAAAACCACACGGACCGATCCTGATGAACCCTCCACCTTGAATGGAAGTGAATGCGGTCTGTTGCATCCGCATTCCCAGGATCCACAGCCCCTTTTTATTTCAATGATATTTAACTTTGCGTTATCAACAGCCTTCTTTATTACAGGTCCAACTTCCTTTCCCTTTGCCCTTCCTATTCCAACAAAACCATCCCTGTTTCCAACTACAACTGTAACAGAGAACTTTGTCCTTCTTCCAGAATCGGTCATTCTCTGAACCATCTTTATATCAACAACCTTTTCCTCAAGGTTGGGTAAAAGCATGTTCACTATTTCAGGTTCCTTCAATGGTAACCTTGTTCTTAATGCTTCTGACATGGATGTTATCTTACCTTCAGCAACAAGCTTTCCCAGTTTTGTCCTTGGATACCATGTTTCTTCAGCCATCAGACCACCATCCTTGATTTAATTTCCTCAATTTTATTCTTAATTTCAGGGTTCAAATGTTCACCATTAATTCTTTCCTGTGATGGAAGAATATCCTCATCATGAGGTATATCTATACCAGCATCAATCATACCCTTCAGTGCTGCAAATACCCTTCCTCCCTTTGTTGGTGTGTTCCTTCCAATATCCAGGACAGCGTTTTCAATGTTCTCCTTCTTTGCCCTCAATCCAGCAAGGTATCCTGTAAGGTAAGCCGCGGGAACAGATTTTGTTGAAAAGTTCCAGCCTAATTTTACAAGTTCCTTTGAGTTTGCCGATGCAACGATCCTGTCACCTGAAGGATCATAAAGTGCAAACTGAACAATTGTATTCCTTAATGTTTTTCTTACAACTGCCCTTGGAAGCTTTGATTTCAAAAGTTTAAGCCTTTTTCTGTAATCGGTTTTATTTTCTCTTCTCCTTCTGAATTTAACTTTATATGTTGGCCCACTTTTCATTTTGCCTCACTCCCTTTAAGATGGAGCAACAGGTGTGCCCTGCTCTTGAACATACCTGCCTTTGCATAAAGGTAATATTTCCTGTAAGTTCTTCTGTCAATTTTTCCCTCTTTTTTCAATTTTCTCAGCTCATCCCTCAATGCCCTTATTGTTTTGATCCATCTTTCCTTTCTTGAAAGCCTTGCATATTTTGTACCCTTCCTTGAACCGGGTCCATTTCTAAGTCCCTTTCTGAGCTGTGCCTGTCTCTTTTTTATTCTTCCCCTTGAATTACCCTTCTTTGGCAATTTCTTAATCAAACCTCTTTTTATAAGCATTCTAACATCTGCCCTTGTTATTGCCTCCTCCACCTCTGAAAGTGCCTTTGGATCAATGTATACCCTTGAAATACCGCATTTTAATATATCAGCGGCAAGTCTTTTTTGAAAGGTAAGATCCATTTCACCTCACCACCTTTGGGTTCAATATTTTGAATCCAAGCTCCATTGCCCTTTTCTCTATGATCTCCCTTTTTCTCATGCCAACGGATGCTCCTATCCTTATTGCATCCAGGGATGGATCAAGCTTTTCAAGTTCCTTTTCGTTATGAACAAGAACATCCCTGTAACCTGAAGGATGCAAATATCTTACTGCCCTTGGTCCCCTGAAACCTGAATCAACAACAGGTGGCCTGTACTTTCTGTGCTCCCTTAACTTTGAATGCTTTCCTTTTGGTTTTCTCCAGGCCTCACCAAGCTTTTTGTACCTAAACCATTCCTGTCTTCTGAAAAGGGGCCTTCTTCTGGCAATCTCAAGCTTGAGCATGAACAACCTTTTTAGATTTTTATCCATTTTTCTCATCATTCATCACCCTTACTAACAATGTAAATTCCATCCTGAAATACCCTGGGATCATAATCCTTAATCCTCGTTGCCCTTTCAATGTTTGCGGCGGTCTGACCTACATCCTCAATGTTTATTCCTGTAACGGTGACTGTATCTCCCTTTACCTCCACCTTAACATCTCCTTTTATGTATGTTTTCCTGGGAGCTTTTTCTCCCATGAAGTTTTCAATAATAACCTCATTTCCCTTAACACTCACCTTCATGGGGAAGTGTGCGTAAACAATTTTAAGTTTATATGTGAATCCCTGGGTTACACCCCTTATCATATTTTTAACATGAGCCTGCCAGGTTCCGGCAAGTGCGGCATCCTTTTTCTTTGGTAAATCGCATTTTATTGTTATTGTTCTATTTTCAATTTCCATTTTCACCCTGTCATCCATGAATTCCCTTGTTAATTTTCCCTTCGGTCCCGTAACCTCAAGTATTCCATTTTCGTATTTTACCTGAACATTTTCAGGGACGTTAACCTTTAAATTTATTATTTCACTTACTGGCATATTTTTGCACCTTCAATAAACATATGCTATAAGTTTACCTCCAATACCGTTCTTCTTTGCTTCAGCGTGGGTCATTAGTCCCTTGTTTGTGGATATGATGAGTATACCGAAGTCCTGTGCAGGAAGATACCTTGCCTCATATTTCTCAATATCCTCCCTTTTAACAGAGAACCTTGGTTTTATTGCACCGCAGCTGTTTATGGATGGCTGTAGCTTAACCCTGAATATTCCACCCCTTCCGTTGTCAATGAACTCAAATTCCTTCACGTAGTTGTAATCCTGCATGATCTTTAGAACCCTGCCTATGAGCTTTGATGCAGGTTTTATTTCAACATCTATCTTTCCGATGTTTACCGAATTTTTTATTTTGCTCAATGCATCACTTAATGGATCGTTCTGCAAGTGTGATCACCTCACGAATATTTTTTAAATCCAAGTTCTTCAGCAACTTCCCTAAAGCATTGCCTGCAAAGGTGCAATCCATATCTCCTAACTATTCCTCTTTTCCTTCCGCACCTATCGCAACCCTGTACCCTTCCATACTTCTTTTTTGGTCTTAACTTTGGCTGTGCCATATTTATTTCACCCCAACAATTTCAATGTTGAACCTTTTCTTCATAAATTCCATTGCCTCCTCCCTTGTTACCCTGTGCCTTTTTGGTATCTGCCTTGTGTTAATTTTTCTATACTTTACCCTGTATCCACCTCTTCTTTTGAATGTAACGCTAATATCCATACCAAAAATACCAATCTCAGGGTCATACTTTACACCCTGGAAGCTTGTGTAATCCTTTATACCGAAACTCAATGATCCAGTTTCATCGAATGAGTATTCTGGAAGTTTGTAATTTTTTACCCACAAAGCCCTGTTAAGGAAATCCTCAGCCTCCTTTTTTCTCAATGTAACCTTCGTACCTATTGGCTGTCTTTTTCTAATATTGAAATCCCTTATTGTCTGTCTTGCCTTTGTTTCAATTGGTTTTTTTCCAGTGAGAATTTCAATTACCCTTTCAGCTTTTTTAAGCTTCTCTCCGCCTTCACCAACACCAATGTTGATTACAACCTTTTCAACCATAACTTCCCTCATTGGATTATCACTGTTCATTAAGGTTCACCTCCGGTATCTGTATAAGTGGTTTTGATGATCCAACAACAAATGTGTTATATTTTGTTGTTTCAAAACCTTCCTTGAATTTAACCATGTTTGGTGTTATGGCATTCACAACCTTGTAATCCTCAATCTTTGCAATCCTTCCAACATTCTTTCCGCCTATTATGTATGCATAGTATCCCTCTGAAAATGGAAGATGTTCAAGTATCTGACCTGTTTTAAGATCTATCCTGAGGACATCACCTGTATTATATTTTTTCTCATCAACAATTATGTTTCTTCCATCATGAAGTGAAATCTGGAATTTTCCACCCTTAATCGTCTTTATGTTCTCTATCCTTGAAAGTTTCCAGGTTGCTTCATTTTCACTAATTTCAACAAGTCTTAGCTTACCCTTTTTGTCAAAAAGAACCCTGAAGTGTTTGTTTATGGATGGTATTGATACGACATCCATTATTCCAACAGGATACTTATGATCCGTTATTACCTTACCATCCACAAGTACGGTCCTTGATGCAACTATTCTCTTTGCCTCCCTTCCTGTTCCCGCTAGATTCAAATAATCCCTTAGGATTGTTGCGAGAGCAATGCTTCTATCTTTTGTATGGGGACCGCTTCTTGGTCTGAAAGTGAATTTGTTTTCCTTCCTGGGTATCTGTACAACCCTACTGAGGTTTAATCTCTTGAGGTGTTTGCTCAACGTTCTCACCTTCCTCTATAACTTTATTCTTTAATTTTGCAATATTCTTCAACCTTTCATACCTTACCTTATCGGAAAGGTCAAGCTTTGTTATAATAACATTTGATGCGTGGATCCATCTCGGCACCTGTTTCTTATCAGCCTTGCTTATTAGAACACCTTCAACACTTATTGCCATTTTTTTAAGATCCACGCTCGATACCTTTCCTTCAGTACCCTTCCATAGACCCCTTATTATTTTCACAGTATCACCCTTTCTGACAGGTAATGATCTTATACCATACTTTTCAACAAGTTCATCACTTAAATGTGATGATACCATTTTCCTCCTTTTATGTTTGGGAGCGTTGTAAATTTCCTTTCTTACCTTTCCTGGTTTAACCATCAATACCACCTTAAACTATTGAGGAAGCTATTGCAGCTATCCTGGGCCATCTTTCCGCAGCTTCCCTTGCAACAGGTCCCTTTATTTCAGTTCCCTTTGTTTCCCCTGTCTCCGTTACAATTACAGCAGCATTATCCTCAAACCTTACCATTGTTCCATCCGGTCTTCTGAACGGCCTTCTCTGTCTTATGATCACTGCCCTCATCACCTTTTTCCTTGTTTCAGGTGTTCCCTTTTTAACACTAACAACAACCATGTCACCAACACCCGCTGAAGGCTGTCTCCTCTTCGTGCTATGGTATGCTATAACCGTAATTATTTCAACAACCTTGGCTCCTGTGTTATCTGCACAATCTACTTCAGCACCCGTTGGAAGACCTCTTGTCTGCCTGCCGGCAAGACCCTTCATTTCTTTTCACCTCCAAGGTTTTCAATTGCAACGAATGAAACGGTTTTTGAAAGTGGTCTGCATTCCATAAACCTTATTCTGTCACCTTCCTTTATTTCGAGGCAATCAGGTGCATGAACATGATACTTGCTCATCCTTTTCTCATACCTTTCATACTTTTTGTTGTAATGTAAATAATCCCTTCTAACAACAACAGTTCTCTGCATTTTTGCACTTACAACCACGCCTTCCAGGATCTGCCCCCTTACCTTCAGATTTCCATGGAACGGGCAGTTTTTATCGTTGCATTCCTTTTGGGGAGGCTTTACCTCAATACCAATGTTTTTCACATTCATCACCTTCTTGAAATTCTATCGATGGGCCTGAATTTGATGGTTTTACCATCAATTACCCTGTTATTGATGTATATTTTAACAATATCCTTGGGTATTTTCTTTACACCATTTGATGTTTTTACTACAAGCATGTTTTTACTCTCAAGTATTACCCTGCCTGATAAATTTTTCATGTTTGGATTCTTTGATTCAATTATTTTTATATCCTTTCCAATCAAATTTATCCAGGTCATACCCTTACACCCTTTTCCCTTAGCACTGTCTTTATTCTCGCAATCTGCCTCCTCAATGATTTAATTTTACCTGGATTATGCGGTGCACCTCCAAGTGAAGATGATCCCCTTTCAATCAGAAGTTCGTTCTGCATATCCCTCAGTTTTTTTATTATATCCTCATTGCTCATTTCCCTGATCTGTTTCGCCTTTATCTCCTTCATTCTTTATCTCCTCCTTTTTCTCAACTATTGATATTTCATCCGGTAACCTTGCATCCGGAGGTAATATTTTCACAGTTACACCTATTATACCAGGTTTTGTTTTGGCAACAGCATAACCTACCCTTACAAGCTCTTTTGGCTTTCCTGAATACTTTATTTTTCCTTCTGTTATCTTTTCCCTTCTTGCCCTGTCACCGCCAAGCTTTCCGCTTATTATTACCTGTGCTCCCTTTGCACCAGCATCCATTATTCTTCTCAAAGTTGAATGTGCCGCTCTTCTGTAATGCCATCCAGCCTCAAGTGCCATGGCAAGTTTCTTCGCCATGATCTGTGCATTCAAACTGGGATTTGGATCATCCCTTACCTCAATCTGCGGATTCTCAAGCCCGAACTTTGTTACCATTGTATCTGTTAGATCCTTAATCTTCGTTCCCTTCTTACCGATTATCAAACCTGGCTTTTCCACCTGCAGAACAATCCTTGTTCCCATGGGTGTTCTCTGTATCTCAAGGCCACCAAAACCTGCATTATCCGCAAACTGTTTGATGTATTCCTTAATCAACAACCTTTTAACGTTTTCCTGAACGAATTTCTTCTCATCCATCACTCCTCTACCTCCTTAACTATGATTTCAAAGTGCAGTGTTTCCTTGAAAAATTCAGTTGCCCTTCCCTGTGCCCTGGGAATGTATTTCTTTATTGTCCTTCCCTTCTTTGCAAGTATTGAGTGTATAACAAGTTTATCAACATCAAGATCCTGATTTTCAGCGTTTGCCTCAACGTTTTCAAGTAGTTTTAAAAGATACCTTGATACCTTAACTGGATACCTGCCTGGACCAATACCCTTTCTGTGTGAAACGGAATCAAGATGCCTTCTGAACGGTACGGCCCTCTTTTTATCTATAACATCCTGAAGGAACTGTTCTGCATCCTTCAGCTTCATTCCGCGCAGTGCCCTGCATACCTCGTATGAATCCTTTATTGAGACGGGCACATCCACAAGCCTCGCACGGGCGGATCTTTTTGGCATTTCTTTAACAGTATACCTCATCATAATTCATCACTTCAAAGGAACATATTTTGATGATCTGGTTGCACCCACACCGGGTGCTGAGTGCTTTACCTCCCTCCTTGTGAGGGCAAATTCACCAAGATAATGACCTATCATTTCAGGTTTTATTTCAAACTCAAGGAAATCCTTTCCATTGTGTAACTGTACCCTTTTTCCGATGAACTGCGGTAGTATTACCATATCCCTCACATGCGTTTTAACAACCTCAATTTCAGGATCCGATAGCTTTTCAAAAACTTTCAGCTGTTCACTGTTCCATCCCCTTTTAAGGGATCTCCTTACCCTTGCCGGCAGGATAGGTATAAGTTCCTCAAGTTTCATGGCTTTTAATTGGTCAATAGTATATCCTCTGTATGTGAATTCCTTTGCCCTTTCGAGCGCAAGTTTCTGTGATTTTCTCTTTTTCCTTCTCGCACTTTTTTCTGATGTTACCATACCCTTTGCCATTTCACATCTACCTCTTTAACCTCTTCCTCTTGGGACCAATTCTCCCAACCTTTCTTCCCGGCGGTGTGTTCTTTGAAACTGTACTGGGTCTACCAATATGCTGGTGGTTACCTCCACCATGTGGATGGTTAACAGCATTCATTGCAACACCCCTTACCGTATATGGCCTTTCAGCCCTGCTCTGCAATGCATGTATCTTGTTTCCAGATTTCAGGAAAGGTTTATCCGGTCTGCCAGAACCTGCAACAATACCCACAACAGCCCTGCACCTTGGATCAAGGTACTTGAACTGTCCAGATGGGAGCTGTACGGTTGTTTTCTCACCATGTGAAACAACAAGCGCATAGGTTCCGGCAGCCCTAACAAGCTTTCCACCATCGTATGGTTTAACCTCAATGTTGTGAATTGGTGTTCCCTCTGGTATACTTCCCAAAGGAAGAATGTTTCCCTCCTTTATGGGTGCACTTGGACCAACTTCAATTGTCTGCCCAACATAAAGACCTGCAGGAGCAAGCATATAATATTCCCTATCAAATTTAACAACCGCAACAGGTGCTGTATGGCTTGGATCGTTTATTATATCAACAACCACACCCTTTCCTTCATTTATCTTTGGATGAACAATATCTGCATTGTACCTGTGTGATGGGGCCCTGTAAACGGATGTCCCGGCCCCGCGCCTTCTTGACCTTATTCTCTTTCCCATATTTCACCACCTCAGAACAGACCTATCCTTATTGCAATTTCATCCGCCCTGTATTCTGGTTTAAGTTTTACAATTGCCTTCTTTCCTTCCTTTCCAATGATCATGTTTACCCTATCAACCTTTACGTTGAAGAGTTTTTCAACAGCCCATTTCACCTGACTTTTTGTTGCATCCATATGAACAATGAATGTTAATTTATTTTCTTTCTCAACAAGCATCATGGCCTTTTCAGATGCATATGGCTTTATTATAATATCATACTCGTTCATAAAGGCCACCCCTTAAGTTCCTCAAAGGCACCTAAAGAAAATACAGTTAACCTTCCAGGCGTGGCACCAGGGGCGAGTATTTCCGTGTTTATTTCCGACGGTGTAATTATGTCAACACCTGGAAGATTTTTGAAAGATTTCATAACCTTTTCCTTGTTTTTAACTACAAGTAAAATGGATCTTGGTGTGTAATACTTTCTTCCTCTCATTTTACCTCTTCCTGCCCTTATCTTTGTTCCTTCCTTTGCCCTATTTATGTCATCAATCAATCCAAGCTTTTCAAGAACCTCAATTGCATTCTTCACCTTATCAACATTTTCAATTGCATCATCTACTATAACAGGCAATGTAATATCTTCCCTGAACCTGTGCCCCCTCTTCTTCACCATTTCCTTGTTTGCTGTCTGTGATAGTGCTGATAACTTAGAAAGTAACTTTTCCTTTTTGTTTATCTTTTTGAACCATATTCTGTCAGATGTTGGTGCAAAAACGTTTCTACCACCGACCATGTTGTTCAATATTACACCCCTGTCACCATCCGGTCTCCTCGGTACCCTTGCCCTTCCATGGTTTGGTCCCCAGTTATGTCCAACCCTCCTCATTCCCGCCAATTTATAGTGACCGTATGGTGTTCTTGAGTTTGACTGCATTGCCCTTACAACCTTTTTAATCAGGTCAGGTCTGAAGGGGAATTCAAAAACCCTGGGCAATGTTACCTGATCCTTAACGTTACCATCAAGATCATAAACATTAACTATCATTCACTCACACCCCCTGCTTTGATGCCCTTGAAACATATGTGATCTTTATCTCCTTTTCCTCGGTAGCATATGGCCTAACAGGATCCCTGAACCTTATTATCCTCTTTGTTGGTCCTGGAATTGATCCATGAACAAGAACATATGGATTCCTGAGTTTTCCATAATGGAGAAAACCACCATCGGGTGTAATATCCTCATCCTTAACATCCACATATTTCAATATCCTTTTGTTGTATTCTGTTCTCTGCTGGAAACCCAGCTGACCGGCCATCGGAACAGTGTACATGACCCAGTTTGGATGCCATGGTCCAAGCGTACCTATCATTCTTCTATGCTTTCTATTCTTCCTTGGTAAAAGTTTTACACCAAACCTTTTAACATGACCCTGAAAACCCTTTCCCTTTGTTACAGCAACAACATCAACAAGTTTTCCTGGTTTTGTGAAATCTGTAAAGTTTAATTCCTTACCAAGTTTATCAAGGGCGTATTTTATTCTTTCCTCAATTGTTCCTCCACCAACCCTGATCTCCATTATTTCCGGCTTTTTCTTCGGGACACCGGATACAAGTTTCGGATTTGTGTAAACAATTAACCTTACTTCATCAACAACGCTTTTATCTATAGAATCAACCTCGATGTTTTTCTTTGGCAATGAGATCTTTCGGGAAAGTTCCTTGTCAAGGTTGTTTGTCCATATTTCCTTTTCAACCTTCAGACCGTAGGTTGTGTTTCTGTAGAATCTTACACCCATGACCTTGAGGGGTGGAACCTCAACAACGGTCACAGGTACAGCGATCTCCTGTCCTGCTGTCTCACTTTTTTTCCTGAAATCCACCATCATTATGTGAGTCATTCCCACCTTGTATCCGGCAAAACCCTGTATTCTCGGACCATCATCTATCTCAGGCCAGCTTGAAATTTTCGGGACTATACTGCTGGCTCTCTTCCTCGGATAATACGCCATAGACCCATGTCTCGAATGATGCGGAGTTGCCATTTTTTCAATCCTCCATTCCCACCCGTGACACCTTACCCTGGCCCAGAATCATACAATTCGGGCCCGGAGTACGGGAATCCATATGGATTATCCCAAGATGTCTGGGTGAGAGCCTAGGTAAAAACCTTAATGTGCCCCAATATAAAAAATTTTACCTTGTTTAATCTTTTTATGGATCCTTGGTAAGCTATTTACTTAGGGAATTTTTTTATTTTATTGTGTACTTAAATATAACAAAAGATCACAGGAATATTAACTTATAGAACGGACAATAATTATATCTGAAAGGCTTTTTTCATGATGAGAGAAAAATTTTATAATGAAGGGAATGGGCTAAATAAAATCAATGCGTGCATTCAGAGAATCTGAATATGAAATTCAGGATAGGTATCCATAACATGTATTACAGCTTTTTATGAAGAAATAAATGTTAATTCAAGAAAAAATAATAATATAGATTATTTTTCTTAATTTGAGAGTGCTTAAAATGGAAGAATCAACAATTGAAGAAAAAAATGATAAAATATTTGTTGTGGGTATTGGTTCTCCAGCATGCGATGTTTTGAATAAACTTTGTAAATTTAAAGATCTGCCTATTGAGAGAATTGCAATGGACGATGATCCAGAAAAATTGTTAAAAACTAATTCTGATAGAAGAGTTTTTCTTGACTGGGGACCGAGGGGTATGGGTGTATGTTCAAACCCTGTTATTGGAGAGATTGCGGCAAAAAGTGCTTCTGAAAAAATTGAAAAAGTTCTTTGTGATGCTGAAACAATTATATTTGTGGATCTTCTAGGTGGAAGAATTGGTACGGGTGCCCTGCCCGTAATTGCTGAAATTGCAAGAAAAAATGGATCCAGAATAATAAGCATTCTCACGTTTCCAGCATCCTTTGAGGGAAAGATCAGGCAAAACAATGCTGTGGAAAGTATTTTAAAAATAAGGGATCTTTCAGACATAACATTGATAATTCCACTTGATAGAATAAGTGAAATTCTTGAAGGAAAAACAGGTTTTATTGTCTTCAGGGTTGCGATAGAGCTTGTAAAAATTGTATCAAGAGAGATGATAAGGTTTCTGGCAAAAAATGAAAACATGGAAATTTTAAATAAATATTCAGGAAAAAGTGAAATAGGAACGGTTGGGATAGGTGAAGGAGAAAATGAAAAGGAAATTAAAAAGGCGCTGGAAATGGCATTTTCATCACCCCTTATCATAATTTCATCAGGTATTCAAAAAATTCTTTCTGAGGAAAATGTTGATTTTTTTGGAAAACATATGGTTCCGGAAAAAATTGAAACAAGGCTGGCTCTTTTATCAATTATTTCATCGCATGAAATTGATGATGAATATATGAAAAATGCTGTGGAATTTGTCAGGAAAAGAATTTCCGGGGATGCAGAATTAATTTTTTCAAAATCCATTGACGAATCCCTTGAAAATTTCATCCAGGTCCTCTTAATATTCATTGGAATTGACCCCTCTAAAGAA
>JAVRLI010000004.1:0-22798 GCA_031961525.1 Thermoplasmatota archaeon
AGGATTGGGATATAAAATATTTCAAAGAGAAATATTTAAAAAAGGAATAACATTTAAAGTTCAATGAACGCCGAAATAGAGAAAAAATGGCAGAGAATCTGGAAGGAAAAAAAGGCATTTGAACCTGAACCATCAGGTAAGAAATTTTTCATAACCGTTCCCTATCCATACTCAAATGGTCCCTTGCATATTGGTCATGGAAGGGCTTACACAATTGGTGATATTATTGCAAGGTACAAAAGGATGAAGGGTTACAATGTTCTTTTTCCAATGGCTTTTCATGTGACTGGAACACCAATACTTGCCATAGCTGACAGTATTAAAAAGGGTAATGTTGATACAATAAACCTTTACAGGGATTATTTATCCCTATATGAGAATGATGAAAAGAAGATTGATGAAATTATAAAATCATTTGAAAAGCCTGAAAACATTGCACTTTATTTTGCAGAAAAAATTCAGAGGGATTTTGAGTCCCTTGGTTATTCCATTGATTGGAGGAAAAAGTTTCACACAGCTGAAAAATTCTATAATAAATTTGTTGAATGGCAGTACAAAAAGTTGAATGAAATGGGATACCTCAAAAAGGGTGATTACCCAATAACTTTCAGCATTGCTGATGGTAATCCAGTTGGTGAGGATGATATTAAGGATGGTGATGTTGACAAGGTTTCTGTTGTTGAATTCACTGCTGTTAAATTCAGGTTTGAGGATGGATATATTATTACGGGTACGTTGAGACCCGAAACGATTTTTGGTGTAACCAACATATGGGTAAAAAAGGATGGAAAATATGCAAAGGTAAGGATTGGTAATAATTTCTATTATCTTAGCATGGAAGCATGTGAAAAAATATCATACCAGATTGAAAATGTTGAGTTTATTTCTCAATACGATGGATCCTATTTTGTTGGAAAATTTGTTGAGGAACCCATAAACAATAGAAAAATACCAATTCTTCCAGCAAATTTTGTTGATACGGACAATGCAACGGGTTTTGTTAAATCTGTTCCTGCCCATGCACCATACGATTATATGGCATTGAAGGATCTAGGTTCAGATATTCAACCAATTCCTGTTATAAAAATCGAAAGATTTGGTGAAATACCTGCAAAAGAACTATGTGAAAAATATAACATAAAGGATCAGATGGATGATAGATTAAAGGATCTTACGGAGGAGCTTTACAGGGAAGAATTTTACCATGGAATAATGCTCCCAGTAAGCGGTGAATTTTCAGGAATGAATGTTTCTGAGGCAAAGGAAAAAATTAAAGATTTTCTTTATAAAACAGAAAAGGCGATAAAGTTCTATGAAACGTCAAGGAAGGCTGTTACAAGATCTGGAAATAAGGTCATAGTGGCTGTTGTGCATGGTCAATGGTTCCTTGATTATTCAAATGATGAATGGAAAAATAAAACATTTGACCTCATTGATAAAATGAAATTTTATCCTGAAAATTACAGGCAGATATTCAGGGAAATAGCTGAATGGTTGAAGGAAAGACCCTGTGTGAGGAAGAGAGGTTTGGGAACACCATTTCCCTTCGAAAATGGGTGGATAATAGAGTCACTATCTGACAGCACAATTTACCCTGCATTTTACACAATAATTGATAAAATAAGGGAAATGAAAATCGATCCTGAGGAAATGGATGAATCATTTTTTGATTACATTTTCCTTGGAATAGGTGAAAATGAGAAATACAGGGAATTGAGGGAATTATTTTCATACTGGTATCCAAACGATATGAGGACATCATCAACAGCCCATGTTAGCAACCATTTCATCTTCTATCTTTTCCACCATGCAGCACTGTTTCCCGAAATATACCATCCAAGAGAATTGATGATCATCGGAATGCTTATTAGTGAGGGTGCAAAGATGTCAAAATCTAAGGGTAATGTTGTTCCTCTCGCTAGAATTGCTGAAAAATATACTGCAGATCTTTTCAGATTATACATTATATCTGCCGCGGACTATGATACAATTCTTGACTGGAGGGAGAGTGAAATTCAGAACCTCAGGAAAAGGTTTGAAAAGTTCGAGGAAATAATTAATGAATCCATTGGTATGGAAAAAATAAAAGATCTTAAAAAATCGGATTTGTATTTAATAAACATATTCAGAGAAAGGCTTTCAAAGGCCTCGGAATTTATGGAAAAATACAGGTTCAGGGATGCTGTTATCGAAATATTCTTCAACTTTCTCAATGATATAAAATATTATGAAAACATTGAAGGTGAAGAAAGAAGGAAAAGGGTAATACCATACATAATGGAGGAATGGTTAATGGCAATGGCTCCATTCACGCCACATACCTGTGAGGAATTCTGGCATAGAATGGGTAAGGATACATTAATTTCCCTTGAAAAGTATCCTGAAAACATAAAGTACGATGAAAATGTAATAAGGGAATTCAGGTATGTTGAGAATCTCATTGAGGACATTAAAAATATAATACAGGTTAAAAAAACAAAGCCTGAAGAAATATACATTTATACAGCTGATGATAGAATAAAATACCTTGCAAAACTTGCTATTGAAAACAAAAATCTTGCTTTCAGGGAGGCAAAAAATAGGGATGAAATAAACCTGGTTAAAAAAATTGTTGAAAACAGGATTATGGAAATACAGGATCTTGATGAAAAAGGGATATTGAATGAATTCAGGGATTATATGGAAAAGGTTCTGGATACAAAAATAAAAATAAATCCTGAGGATGATCCGGGTAAAAAAAGAATGCAGGCAATACCTGGCAGGCCTTCAATTTTTATACTTTAACCTTTTTCCAGTCATCCAGAAATTTTTTAATTCCTTCATCTGTTTTTGGATGCTGAACCAATTTTTCAAGAACGTTGAATGGCATGGTAACAATATGGGCACCTATCAAAGCTGCCTGATAAACATGAATGGGATGCCTGACACTTGCCACAATTATCTCAGTTCTGAAATTATAGTTTGAAAATATTGTTTTAAGATCCGAAACAAGGTTCATGCCATCCTCGCCTATGTCATCAAGTCTACCAACGAATGGTGATACGTATGTTGCACCTGCTTTAGCGGCAAGCAATCCTTGATTTGCCGAAAAAACAAGGGTTGCATTTGTTTTAATACCTATTTCACTCAATCTCTTTATTGTTTTCAAACCTTCAACTGTTAATGGTACCTTTATAACAGCATTCTCACCTAGCTTTGATAGTTCTATTGCCTCTCTTACCATATTTTCTGAATCGAGGGACGTTACCTCAAGACTTACAGGACCTGGAACAGTCTTCAATATTTCTTTAACAATATCAAGGAAAGATCCCCTATGAGCCTCTTTTGATATCAAAGTTGGGTTTGTTGTTACACCATCAACTATTCCCCACTCAATTCCCTTCTTTATTTCTTCAATGTTTGCTGTATCGAGAAATATTTTCATTCCCTATCACCTAAAAGAGCAATGGCATTGGAAATAATAGAATTTTTGCTTATACCATATTTTTCAAGAAGTTCCCATCCAGGACCGGATTCTCCAAATGTATCATTTATTCCTATCCTTTTAAGTCTCGCCGGTGCTTTTTCAGAAATTACCTCCGCTACCCTTGATCCAAGACCGTTGTAAATTGTGTGTTCTTCAACAGTAATAAATTTATTTGTTATTTTTGAATATTTTACTATTGTATCTGAATCTATTGGTTTCAGTGTTGGCATATGAATAACGGCCGCATCAATACCCTTTTCCTTAAGTTCGTTTGCTGCATCAATGGCAATACTTAATGTTATACCTGTTGTTATTATTGCAATATCTGAGCCATCCTTCAAAACTATTGCCTTGCCTATAGTGAAATCCTGATCCTGAAGAATTGTTGGAACACTTTCCCTTGATAATCTAACATAAAATGGTCCATTACTGTATGCGATCGTTTCAATAACCCTTCTTGTTTCTGCCGCATCGGCAGGGGCTATAACCTTAAAGTTAGGAAGACCTGACATTATACCGAGATCCTCAAGCATCTGATGTGTTGCACCATCCTCACCCACAGTAATTCCACCATGGGTTGCAACAATTTTAACATTGAGGTTTGTATATGCTAAACTCTGTCTTATTATATCGTATGCCCTTCCAACAACAAAAACAGCAAATGAACTCGCAAAAACTATCTTACCTGTTGTTGCTATACCAGCTGCAACACCAACCATATTCTGTTCCTGAACACCCATGTTGAAAAATCTTCCTGGGAATTTTTTTCCGAACATGGCCGTTTGTGTTGATGTTGAAAGATCGGCATCAAGCACAACAATATTTTTATCCCTCTCTCCCAGTTTTATTAATGTTTCACCGTACGCAACCCTCTGGCTCTCCTTCATTCTTTTCCCTCCAGAATATTTTTTCTCTGTTCCTCAAGTTCCTTTATTGCCTTTTCAAACTCCTCCTTGTTTGGGGCCCTTCCATGGTACTTTGACGTGTTTTCCATAAAGCTTACACCCTTTCCCTTTACCGTTCTTGCAACAATCATGGTGGGTTTACCTTTTATTTCCCTTGCCTTCTCCAAAGTCAATAAAATTTCCTTTATGTTGTGACCATCAACGGTAAATACCTCCCAGTTAAATGCTCTGAACTTTTCCTCCACATTCTCAAGACTGAGTATTTCCTCGGTATAACCATCGAGCTGATATCTGTTTCTGTCAAGTATAACTGTTAAATTATCAAGTTTGTGGTGCGGTGCGCTTAATGCTGCTTCCCAGGATATACCTTCGTTTATTTCACCATCACCTATCAATGCATAAACCCTGTAATCCTTACCATAGATTTTTCCCGATATTGCCATACCAATTGCTGCACTGAAACCCTGCCCCAGAGATCCTGTTGTCATATCCACACCAGGTAAATGTATTGTTGGATGACCCTGAAGCCTTGATCCAATCCTTCTGAACGTCATTAATTCTTCAACAGGGAAAAAGCCTCTAAGGGCAAGAGCAGCATAAAATGCTGCACTTGCATGACCCTTGCTAAGAACGAACCTATCCCTATCTTCCCATGTTGGGTTTTTTGGATCTATTCTCAAAACATGGAAATATAGGGCTGAAAGTATATCTGCAGCGGATAGAGATCCACCAGGATGACCGGACTGTGCATTGTAAATCATCTTTATTGCCCATATCCTTATTTCGTTTGAAATGAGCTTTAATTCCCTAATTTTCTCTTCAGTAATCATCGAAATCCCTTTTTGAATAGTAGAAGATGTCATGATGCTTCTTATATCCTTGTGATTCAAAAAGTTTTTGTGAGTGAGTATTCCAATCTTCAATCAAGGCTGCAAAAAGGTATATGCCCCTGTTTCTGAAAATTTCCTCTGACTTTTTTATCAACTCTTTTGCAATACCCTTTCTTCTGTAATCCGGATCAACAGCAAGCCTGTTTATCCATCCCTTTCTTCCATCATCCGTAAGGAGAACAACACCTACGAGTTTATCTTTATCAAATGCACCCAGGAACATGTTTGGTTGTTTCGTCATCTGTTCAAGTATAGCCTTTTTACTGTCTCTTCCATTGGGTTTGAACTTTAACCCTGCCCTTTTCCAGAGATCCACAATTCTGTCATAATCTTCAAAAGATAGGAATCTGTACAACATATGTTAAGGGAAATCAAATATAAACTTAAATTTAATGTTTTGAAAATATGAAAAAAGAAGTCACGAAAAAAGTTCTTTTGTCCGCACCTGTATGACGATGAAGGTATAAGGGTCGGAGTTTGGCAATCGTCGTTATATTGAACTTCGAAGTTGTAAAATAGAATGGTTGCTTATGCTTCGACTTAATACCCTGAAACAAGGTGAACAGGTCTTATTGAAAAAACTCCGACTTTAAGACTCTTACACCAAAAAAAGGAAGAGAAAAAATGAAAATTGGAATTGAGCGCATAAGGAAAGTGCATACATAACTACAATGGACGAAGATGGAACAGTCATAGAAGACCACAAAATGCCAAATAATGATGAAGAATGGACAAAATTCAGAGAGAAATACATACAATCGAAACCTGATATAGCAATGGAAATTTCCACATCTGGCAAATACATTGCAAGACTTTTGAGTGATATGGGATTTTCTATACACATAGCTGATCCTGAAAATCATGCTTTGATTTTCAAATCATCAAAGAAAAACGATAAGGAAGATTCTTACAAAATTGCAAAACTTCTCAGATTGAATGATTGCTACAGAATATCTTCAATCAAAGAAAGTTGAATCTATGAGAACATTAGTAAAAATGAAAAAATTTTGTTTTAATTGTTTCTTCAAAAATTTGACGAAATTCCTAAATGAATTTTTTAGGAAAGTTCGGGGAAGGTTGGTGTAACATAAGCTTTTTATACAGTTTATGTATAAAATTATTCTATGTATGAATTAAAAGATAAAATTGCAGTAATTACTGGCTCAGGAAGAGGTATTGGAAGAGCTATAGCAATAAGATTGGCTAAAGAAGGCTGTTCAGTTGTTGTAAATGCCAAAAAGCGTATAGAGGAAATGAATGAAACTATAAAGATAATCAACGATTTTGGTGGGAAAGCAATTGGACTTTTAGCTGATGTTTCAACAAAAGAAGGGTGTGAAAACTTACTTAAATTCACAATAGACAAATATAAAGCTGTAGACATTCTTGTGAATAACGCTGGTTTGGGATTATTCTCTCCTTTTTTGAATGTTGATGATAAGCTTTTAGAAAAGCAGATTTCGGTTGATTTTAAATCTGTAGTTTATTGCTCTCAAACTTTTGCTAAGGAAATTCGAGAAGGAGGAGAAATCGTGAATATTGCTTCAGTGGCGGGAATATCTCCAGCTTATGGTCTTTCCATATATGGTGCTATGAAATCGGCAGTCATCACACTTACTAAATATTTAGCATTGGAATTGGCTCCAAAAATAAGAGTTAATGCTATAGCTCCGGGTTTTGTTAAAACAAAGTTGGGTGAAAGTATTTATCAAGTGCTGGGGATGAGCGAGAATGAATTTGCAGGGAAATTTACTTTAATGGGTAAAATTCTAGATCCAGAAGATATAGCTGAAATTACTATATCAATTCTTAAAATAGAATCTATAAGTGGACAAGTGTTTGTCATAGACTCTGGAGAAAGCATAAAAGGTGGGATAAAGTAGAAAGTAATTCAAAAATTTTATCTAATCTTTTATTTATTAATTATTTAAATGATATAATTAAAAAAATAATTTAGGCTTATAATTTATTTGAATAAATGCAATTTAAAAGATCCGTATTTTATATAAGATTTCCAAAGAAAAGCAATTTTGTTGGAAGGGATAAAAGATTAAAAATTTAAGATATTATATAGTTGATAAAAATGGATTACTAAAATAATCTTACTATTCAAGCTCTGTAGATAAACTCAATAATAAAAATAAGTCCAGAATCATTTAGGAGTACTATTTTCCTAATATTGTATCCTATTATTTTCAATGCTATTTTTTCAAATCGTCATGGAATTCTTGATCTTACAGATGATCCACTTTTTCTCTTTATTTCAAATGCATTGCCTCCATTATTTGTCTGTTTGATAAAATCATATTCTGTGATTTTATTACGAAATTGGAATTTTTTGCAATATAGTAAAGCCCTAAATCCAAAAAATTCTCCAAATAAATTCTTTACATATCGTTGAGTGAGTTTTTCCGAATATTGGAATGGAAAGGGGCACTATATGGGAGAGAGATAATAAGGGTGGATCCAAAGGACTCGAGCAAAACCTGTTCAAATTGTGGCTATGTTAATCATGAGCTAAAGTTAAGCGACAGGGTATTCAAATGCCCTGTTTGTGGAATGAAGATGGATAGAGATTTGAATGCCTCAATAAACATATTAAAAAGAGGTTTGGAGCGTATTGTTCTCTCGTCGGGACACGGCGAGTATATGCGTGAAATGGTTCTCGTTAGAGAACCTATACGCAGAACCCTCGCACTTTAGTGCGGGGAGTATGTCAGAAATGATTTATACAGAGATTTTTTGAAAAAAGAATTAAATATGCATATTGAATTAAATTATTGATTGAAATGATTTCTGAACTTGAGAGTATTGTTGGGAAGGAATATGTCCTTACAAGGTATGAGGATAAATTGCCTTATATAAGGGATGCTTCCTATTATAGGGGATCTGAACCTATTGCTGTAGTGATACCATCCAATGTCCAGGAAATATCAAAAATTTTAAAGCTTGCAAATGAAACAAATACACCAGTTTTTGTGAGGGGTGGTGGAACATCCCTTACAGGATCATCAATACCCATGGATGGTGGAATAGTTATTAGCATGAGCAGGTTTGACAAGATTCTTGAACTCAGTCTTGCCGACAGGTATGTTGTTGCAGAGGCAGGTGTTAGAATAGATACACTCAATTCATACCTTTCAAAGTACAACTTTTTTTATCCACCAGATCCCGCTAGTTCCGTTGCAGCCACAGTGGGAGGATCAATAAACACGAATGCCGGCGGTTTGAGGGCTGTAATGTACGGTGCAACAAAGGAATGGGTTCTTGGTCTTGAGGTTGTTTTACCAACGGGTGAAATTGCACAGTTTGGTGGTAAGGTTTTGAAAAGGAGCCTTGGATATGATCTTACAGCACTGGTGATAGGAAGCGAGGGTACACTGGGAATAGTAACCAAGGCAATTTTAAAAATTGCACCAAAACCAAAAGAAACGGGAAGAATTCTTGCATATTACGATTCAATTGAAAAGGCAGGTAAATCTATATCTGAACTCAAGGAGAGAGGAGTAACACCAATAATGGCTGAATTCATGGATAGAATATGCATGGAGAGTGTGAAAAAGGTGAAGGGGATAGATTATCCTGAGGGAGCATCATATATGATAATAGTGGATATAACATCAACAAATGAATCTATTGAAAGGGAATTGAACGAGGCAATGGAAATACTTAAAAAGACAGAACCTGTTTATATAAGGGTAACAAGGGATAAGGAGGAAATGGAAAAAATATACCTTGCAAGGAAAGGACTGTATTCAAGTCAGCTTGTTGAAAGGCAATTTCCACAACAGTATGTTGTTATAGGTGACATAGTTGTGCCATCCACAAAAATTCCTGAAGCATTGAAGGACATTGAATCAAAGATATCCGAATGTGGTTTCAAGGTATCACTGTTCGGTCATATAGGGGACGGAAACATACACATAAACATTTTTGTAAATCCAAACAATGAGGAGGAGATGAAAAGAGCAAGTGAATTTCTTATGGATACTGGGAAAATAGCAATAAAGTATGAGGGTAGTGTTTCATCGGAGCACGGAATTGGAATTGAAAAAAAGGAACTTCTCTATGAAGAATTCAGGGAAAAGAACAGCCTTGTTACACTTGACCTCATGAAAAGAATTAAAAGAGTTATTGATCCAAACAACATACTCAACAGGGGTAAGTTGCTTGAATAACTTAATAAATAATCTTATTGATGAATATTCAAAATGCATAAACTGTGGATTCTGTGAAGCAGTGTGTCCAACATACCCGGCATCTGGATATAAGGCATCTTTTGGTGCCAGGGGAAGAATCAACCTTGCAAACCTGGCTGTTTTGGAAATAAAAAGGGATGGAAAAATTAGAAGGAATGTTGAAAACTATTTTTACACCTGTTTAAGCTGTTATGCCTGTCTCCAGGTATGTCCTGCTGGTGTAAATGCCGGAAAGGTTAGTGATATGATGAAAATTGTAATAGCTGAAAAGCAATACACTGAAAAAACGCAGGAAAATCCTGTTGCAAGAATGATTGTTGAGGTAACAATGAAATATATGAATCCTCTGGGTGTAAGGGATGTATGTGCAAGGTGGGCTGAAGGTATTGATTTTGATGATTCTGATACGATACTTTACACAGGAAACATGTATCAGCTGATGGCATACAGTAAAAAACTGATTGAAAATTTGCGTAACAGGGAAGATTTAATGATAAAAGGTGCAAGGTTAATAATTCAGTATCCACCCCTTATAAAAATATTCAAAAATTTCTATGACATTGAAACAATGGAAAAAATGGAGGAATATTTGAAAAACATTGTTTTTCTTTTAAAGAAGGCTGGTGTAAAATTTTCATACCTTGGGCAGGAAGAACCATACCCTGGAACCATGATGTTTGATTTTGGTTATTTGAAAGAATTTTCAGATTATGCAAACAGGGTTGTTGAAATTTTCAGAAAACATAAGGTGAGAAGAATAATAGTTATAGATCCACATACCTATGATTTATTGAAAAATGAGTATCCCAAGCATGTTAAAAATTTTGATTTTGATGTCATACATTACCTTGATCTTTTAAGGAATCTTGAATTTAAAAATGTTGGTGAGGAATTAACATACCATGAGCCATGCCATTTAACAAGAAGATTGAATTACGATTTTCCCAAGACACTGCTATCAAAGATAGGAAAGCTTAAAATGCCTGATAGAAATGGAAAAAATACATTCTGCTGTGGCGGACCGGACGAAATGCTCTATCCCAATCTATCGGAAAGGGTTTCAATGATTAGGTACAGGGAATTGAAGGAAACGGGTGCAAAAATAATCATAACAGCATGTCCAATATGTTATGCAAACCTTGCAAAGGATGGTAGTGTTGAGGATATTTCTTCATTGCTCATTAAAAGTTTAAAATTATAGTGTTTTCATTCCAGAATAATTCCTAATTATTTTTTTTGCCTTCTTTATTGTTCCTGTGGTTTTTATTGTTATTATATTCTCCTTCCTTAAATTTTCAATAAGTTTATCCTTTTCAGTATGCCTGACCCTGATTATTGAAAAGTTTCCTATTGTTTTTATAAATTTCACATCAATACCCACCTTTTTCCTCAATTTTTTTATAAGATCCATTATTATTGGTGAATTTAGAATAATAATGTACCTTTTCCTTCCCACCTTTTCCTTAACCACCATCGCTTTCCACAATGAAAAAATATATAATAATTGTTTCTTTAACCTTTTAAGGTGAATTTCCATGAACCTTTATGAATTTCAGGGAAAGGAACTGTTTAGGAAATTTGGCATACCGGTACCGGATGGTTATGTTATTGAAAACCCGGAAGGCATCAATGATTCAATCTTTCCTGCCGCACTCAAATCCCAGGTGCTTGTAGGTGGAAGAGGTAAGGCTGGAGGAATAAAGTTTGCAAATAACAGGGAAGAGGCAGTGGAAAAGGCAAGGGAACTTTTTTCACAGACAATTAAGGGATCAAAGGTAAGGTATGTGCTTGTTGAGAGAAAACTTGAAATTGAAAAGGAACTCTATGTCTCAATTACAATAGATAGAAGCAGGAAGGGACCAATTATAATGGCGAGCACAGAGGGTGGAGTGGAGATTGAAAGTGTTGAAGAGAGCAAAATTTTCATAAAACCCATAGATCCCCTTTCATCATACCATCCATACATATCGAAATATTTCACAAAGAAGTTAAATCTTACAGGTGATCTGGCAAAACAGTTTTCAAAAATACTTGAAAACATGTACAAATTATTCGAAAGCTATGATTGTGAACTTGTTGAAATAAATCCCCTTGTTATAACAAAATCCGGGCAGATTGTTGCAGCGGATGCAAAGGTTATAGTTGATTCAGATTCACTCTTCAGGCATCCTGATGTACCAACAAACGATGAGGATCTTACAGAACTTGAAAGGAAAGCAAGAAGGGCAGGTTATTCTTTCGTAGAACTTGATGGTGATGTTGGTGTTATAGCGAATGGAGCAGGTCTTACCATGGCAACGCTTGATTCTCTCCTCCTACATGGACTCAAACCAAGGAACTTCCTTGATCTTGGCGGAACGGACAGTGTTGATATAGTGAAAAATGCTTTCCCGCTTGTTCTCGATGCAAAACCAAAAATAATATTTGTGAACATATTCGGTGGTGTAACCAAATGTGATACTGTTGCACAGGGAATTCTTGAGGCCAAGAAGGCATTTAACATTCAACTGCCCATTGTTGTTAGACTGAGCGGTGTTCATGAGGAGGAAGGAAGAAAGATGCTCAAGGATAATGGTATTGATGCATATCCAAACATGACTGATGCTGTAAAAAAGGTTCTTGAAATATCAAGGAGTGTGATGTGAATGGTGTTTATAAATAAAAACACAAGGGTTATTGTTCAGGGTATTACCGGACATCAGGGATCGTTTCATTCGAATGAAATGATCAAGTTTGGAACAAAGGTTGTTGCCGGAGTTTCACCCGGTAAGGCGGGAACACAGGTAAATGGTGTACCTGTTTTTGATAGTGTTGAAGAAACATTGCATCTTGAACCTACTGCAACAATGATCAGTGTACCTGCACCGTATGTTCTTGACGCATTTTATGAAGCGATAGATAATGGAATAAAGTTAATTTACATTCTAACTGAACATGTACCTGTTCATGATTCAATGGAAATGGTAAACTATGCAAGGATGAAAAATGCAATTATTATAGGTCCAAACGGTCCAGGCATAACTGTTCCCTTTGAATCAAAGTTAGGAATCATGCCAAACCATATATTCAGAAAAGGAAACGTTGCCGTTATATCAAGAAGTGGAACATTGACATACGAAATTGTTAAAGCAATAACAGATAGTGGCCTTGGAGAAAGCACCGTTATTGGTCTTGGTGGAGATGCAATTGTTGGTCTGAGTTTCGTGGATGTTCTTAAGGAAGTGAAAAAGGAAAGGAGAACAAAGGCTGTTGTAATCATAGGTGAAATTGGTGGCACCGCCGAGGAAGAGGCTGCAGAATACATAAAAAGGGAATTTCCAAAGCCTGTGGTTGCATATATTGCTGGAAGAAGCGCTCCACCTGGAAAAAGAATGGGTCATGCGGGAGCTATCATAACAAGGGGAAAAGGAACAGCGGAAAGTAAAATAAAGGCTTTGAATGATGCGGGTGTTGAAGTGGCATCATACCCACAGGATGTTCCAGAATTGCTGAAAAAGAAAATTTAGGCAGGGGTATCCGAGCCTGGTCAAAGGAGCGGGACTTAAGATCCCGTGTCGTAGGACTACGAGGGTTCAAATCCCTCCCCCTGCATTTTTTTAGAAAAGAGAAAAATAATAGTTAATTAATGCTATATAGAAATCTCAGTAAAATATTTATTTATTGAAGAAAACATTATTACAAAAATAAACATAAATTAATATTTTATTACTGATTTTCTCAAGATTCGGTATATTGTAAAAACTTCTGTAGAAAAAATTTTTTAACTTTTATTGTTTTGAGAGAATTATGAAACTATACGACACACTTTCAAGGGAAAAAAAGGAATTCATACCAATTAAGGGAAAAAGGGTCAATCTATTTGTATGCGGACCAACAGTCTATGATTATTCCCACCTTGGTCATGCAAGAACTTACATACCCTTTGATGTTCTTGCTGAATATTTAAGGTACAGGGGATACCTTGTTTTCTATTTGCAAAATATAACGGATATTGATGATAAAATAATAAACAGGGCAAAAAATGAGAATAAAAGGTGGGATGAAATATCAAACAGGTATATGAAAGCGTACTTTGAAGATATGAGAAGTTTAAGAATAAATTCAATTAATCTTTACGCGCCAGCATCCTATTACATTGATGAAATAATAGATCAGGTAAAAAGACTGATTGAAAAGGGTTTTGCCTATGAGACTGAAGATGGTATCTATTTTGAAATTTCAAAATTTCCTGATTATGGAAAATTATCACATCAGTCACTGGATTCAATAATGGCAGGTGCCAGGGTGGAAATAAATGAAATGAAAAGGCATCCGGCGGATTTTGCCCTATGGAAAAAACATAAACCCGGAGAACCCTACTGGGAATCACCATGGGGAAAGGGAAGACCTGGATGGCATATAGAGGATACTGCAATAACAGAGCTTTATTTCGGTCCCCAGTATGATATACATGGCGGAGGATCGGATTTAATTTTTCCTCATCATGAGTGTGAAATTGCACAGATGGAGAGTGTAAGCGGTAAAAAGCCATTGGTTAGATACTGGATGCATACGGGTCTTCTTACTGTTAAGGAGGAAAGAATGGGTAAATCAATGGGAAATGCAATAAATATCAGGGAACTTTTAAAAAGTTATGAGGCTGAGACAATAAGATTTTATATTCTCTCAAGCCATTACAGATCGCCTATAGACTTTTCATTCGATGCACTGAATGAATCTAGGAACAGCTGGGAGAAGATAGTAATTTCATACGAAAAGCTTAATAAATTTAAAATAAAAAAGGAGAGACCAATTTTTGTTGAAAGGATTGAGGAATACAGAAAAAGTTTTGAGGATGCCATGGACGATGATCTTAACACACCTCTTGCAATATCAGTTATTCAATCATTCGTTCAGTTTTTAAACAAAAATCTTGAAGATTTCGGTGAAGAGGACAAAGAACAAGCACTTAGATTTTTCAAAGATTTTGATAATATATTTAAAATTATACCGTCCGGTAGAAGGGCTGAAGATGTTGTTGAAGTATTGATAAAAATCAGGGAAATTGCAAGATCAAAAAGGGAGTTTGAGATCTCGGACAAAATAAGGGAAATGTTGAGGGATATGAATATTGTTGTTGAAGATACAAAAGATGGACAGGTATGGTATTACCTATAAACTTTTAAATAAAAAAAGCATGAAGGTGAAGGATGGAAGAGATTGAATATCTTTATTCACTTTCAAGGTTCGGTATAAAATTGGGACTTGATGTAATGAAGGAATTTACGGAAAAGATTGGAAATCCTCACAATTATTACAAAATAGCGCATATAACTGGAACAAACGGAAAGGGATCCACAAGTGCGATGCTTTACACAATAATAAAAAGCAAATACTGTGCAGGTCTTTATACAAGCCCCCACATTAAAAGGTTCAACGAAAGGATAATTGTGAACGATGAGGAGATTGAAGAAGAATTTATCAAAGAATTTGTAAGAAAATACAGGCCATTGATTGAATCAATGGGAAAGGAGAAGAAGCAGCCAACATTCTTCGAGGTAACAACTGCAATGGCCTTTGATTACTTCAGATATAAAAGAGTGGATGCGGCGGTTCTTGAGGTAGGGATGGGCGGAAGACTTGATGCCACAAATATAGTTATGCCTGATGTGACCGGAATAACAACAATCTCTTTAGAACATACGGACAAGCTTGGAAATACTTTATCAGATATAGCAAGGGAGAAGGGTGGAATAATTAAAGAAAAGGTACCTGTCGTTGTGGGTGAATCAAAGGAAGAACCCTTCAGTGTCCTTAAAAGAATTGCTGAAGAAAAAAATGCACCATTTTACCATATTGAAAGCATGTATGAAATCAAAGATTTTCATATGGATCTAAATGGAACAAAATTCAGGGCAGTGGGTGAAAATAAAGATTATGATGTAAAAATACCATTAATAGGAAAACATCAGGTAAAGAATGCCCTTGTTGCCATAACCATGTCTGAACTTTTTGACAGTGATCTGGATTACAGAGCAATTGAAAATGTGAAATTTAACGGTAGATTTCAGGTAAGGTCATGGAAGCCTTTAATTATAGTTGATGCTGCACATAATCCAGAAGCTGCTCAGAGCCTTGTGGAAACAATAGAGTACATTTTTAAAAATAAACCGATCATTGTTGCAACGCAGCTTAAGGATAAGAATTCTGTTGAATTTTTCAGGATAATTTCAAAAATTACTGATCATTTGATTGTGACACAGGTGAGGGATGAAAGGGCAAAAAGTGCAAAAGTGCTTGGTGAAGAGGCAAAGCAATTCATAAAGAATGTGGAGGTCTTTGAAAAATCTGAGGATGCTTTTAAAAGAGCTATTGAAATTTCAGATTTCATTGTTGTTACCGGATCCCTCTATCTTCTGGGTGAATTTGAGGAATGGTTCAGCAAAATGCAATTATAATAACAAACGGGTATGATGAGGAGTTTTTCGAACTCGCAAACTCCCTGGATCTTAATATAATCAATATCTTTTATTTCAGGCACTATTCAAACAGGTATTTTGTTGGTGAGGGGAAACTTGAGGAGATAGAAAAATATGTGAAGGAAAACAATGTTGATAAGATTCTTTTTAATGGTAACCTTAAAACAACACAGTGGTATAATCTTGAAAAAAGGCTTAGAAAGGACATTTATGATAGAACCAGGTTGATTCTGGAAATATTTGCAGACAGGGCAAAGAGCAAGGAGGCAAGACTTGAGGTTGAACTTGCAAGGCTCAATTATCAGATTCCATTGGTAAGGGAATACATTCACAAGGCAAAAAAGGGTGAGCATCCGGGTTTTATGGGTGGTGGTGAATATGATGTTGATCAGTATTATTTTCTTATAGAGAGAAGGATAAGAAAAATAAAGGATGAGCTTGAAAAGATCAGGAGGGAAAGGGAGGGAAGGAGAATATCCAGGATGAAGGCTGGATTTTATATTGTAAGTATTGCAGGTTATACAAACAGCGGAAAAAGTCAGTTAATGAAAACAATATCGGGAGAAAATGTTGTTGTTGAGGACAGAATGTTCTCGACATTAAGCACAAAAATTGGTAAGGTAATTTCAACCAAAAAAAGGATATTGATAACAGATACTGTTGGTTTCATAAGGGACGTACCACCATTTTTGATTGAAGCCTTCAATGCTACTCTTGAAGATATATTCAATTCAGATCTAATCATTCTTTTGCTTGATGCCCATGATGAACTTGATGATTTCATTATGAAGCTAAATACCTCGCTTGAAATACTCAGGAAGGAATCTAGGTCAAAGCTTCTGCCAGTTTTAAACAAAATGGATCTTGAAATAAAAGACCTTGAAGAAAAAATAAAAATTGTAAGGGATGAGATTGGAGAGCCTGTTTTAATTTCAGCAAAGACAGGTTATGGTATAGAGGATCTTGTTAAAAAAATTGAAGGATACCTTGTATTTGATAAAGAATATAGTTTAATAATCAATAAGGATGCGGATTTTATGAAGCTTGTTAATTTTGTTTACAACTATGGTGAACTGGAGCAATTGTTTATTGATGATAGGGTAAATATTAAATTCAAAATAAATTCAAGATTTTCTGGAGAAATACAGCATATTCTTGAAAATATTGATGGTGAACAAAAAATTACGTTTTAGAAAAGGGTATAAATTTTTTGATAAAAAATCTGTTAAAGAAACTTTTTTTTATTACCTTGACAATAAGGGATCTTACCGGGGATGAATATGTTTAACCTGTTTGAAAAATACCTCAACACACAGGCGTTTTCAAACATTGATTTAAGGTACCTTGATACAAACTTTATTCCAAACAGGTTACCCCACAGGGAAAGGGAAATAAATCTTCTTGCTGAAAATTTTGCTACAGCATTGATGGGTAATCCACCGCGCAACATATTTATTTATGGTAAAACGGGCACGGGAAAAACAGCTGTAACAAGGTTTGTGGGCAGGGAATTATTGAACTTTTCTGATGAAAAAAGAATATCATTCATTTATATGAACTGTGAGGTTAAGGACAATTCATATTCAGTTTTTGAAACAATAGGGAACAGTTTCAGCGGTGACCAGATACCTTTCACGGGCTGGTCCTTCGACAGGTTATATTCAACAGTAAAAAAGAAGATTGATCAATGGAATGGTATTGTTATTGTTGTCCTTGACGAAATAGACAAATTTGTTCTTAAGAATGGTGATGATGTTCTTTATCAAATTCTTCTTTTGAATTCTGAACTTGAAAGATCAAAAATATCAATAGTTGGAATAACAAATGATGTGAAATTCTCGGATTTTCTTGATTCAAGGATTAAAAGTAGACTTAACGAGGAAAAGGTTGTGTTTTCCCCATACACCTCCGGTGACCTCTTTGACATACTGAAGGACAGGGTTTATCTTGCAAAACTCGATAAATATGTTTCAGATGAGAATTTAAAACTTATCTCTACACTTGCAGCACAGGAAAATGGTGATGCAAGGAGGGCAATAGAACTTTTAAAAACATCTGTTTACCTTGCAGTATCAAATGGTGAAAAGTTTCTAAACGAAAAATATGTTTATCTTGCAAGGGCAAAAATGGACAGTGATGCAATTGCAGAATCCGTAAGAATGTTACCAGTTCAATCAAAAATTCTTCTCCTTGGCATAGCATTGCTCTATGAATCGGGTAACACACAGGTAAACACTGGTGAAGTTTTTGAAGCATACAGGAATCTTGCAATTGCGGCGGGTTTACCTGTTCTCACACCAAGAAGAATAACAGATATGCTTTCAGATCTTGACATGCAGGGTCTTGTTTCCGCAAAGGTAAAATCCCTGGGCAGATACGGAAGAACAAAGTTGATAGATCTTTCAATACCTGTAAGTGAGGTTAAAAAGGTCATACTGCAGGATGAAAATCTATCCAAGCTTAACAATTATTCATTGCCAAAGCAATCAAGACTTCTTTGAACCATACCTGTCCCATACGTAGGCAAGGGCAAATATTCCTGTAAGTGATAATATAAGATATATCCAGGATTGTACGGGAACATAATAGGTATTTCCTGTAAGAAGAAGCTTTATATCCCCAAACCAGGGTAGATATCCTACCGCCTTTCCAACAATTATGTTTAATGTAACGAGTGATGAACAGATTCCTGCATTTTGATCCGCAACCTCATAACCAAGAACACCGAAGGAATAGTTAGGATTTGTGTAATATGTAATAAGGTTATTATCACCCATGGTTACAAATCCCACTTTGTTTATATAATTTGAAAGATCAACAACAAGATTCCTGTGGCTTGGTCCAACATTTTCTATGAGAACAAGAGGTCCTATTATTTTCATAAAGCTGGAATTGAAATATTCAATTTTTGGAACATTACCATTCCAGCCAGAAACATAAAACATTGCCCTGTGTATCGTCAATTCATTTATGTTTTGGTAAACAATAACATCACCGTAATCACCATAGCTCATATAATTTATCTGTCTGCCTTCCACATAGGTTACAATCTTGCTTATATTTGTTACCTTTTTCACAAGTGCAATATCACCAGTGTTTAAAACACCAAAAACAAAGTCCTGTCCATGCTGCATGGATGATGATTCAACAATTACCATTGGAGGCCAGTTTCCTGTGTACAGGAATAATGATCCAAATATTATAATTATTAGGCCGATTGCAATGATTATTTCCTTCAGTGTTCCCAAAGATCCTTTCATTTTAAAGTATGAATGTTCATAAACTATTTATCTTTTATGAGAAAACAGGGGAATTATAAGGATCTACTTTAACTCTTCTTAAGAATGAAACTATAAAAATTTTTATTGAAGATTGCAATTACCATTATTGTGGGGGAAATCCATGATTAAGGTGGGAATTAATGGTTTCGGAACAATAGGAAAGAGAGTTGCTTCAGCTGTTCTTAAACAGGATGATATGGAACTTGTGGGTGTAACAAAAAGATCCCCGGACTATGCACTTAAGGAATTCTCTAAGTACACAAAGATATACGGTGTTAACCAGGAATTTGCAAAAAAAATTGGTGAAGTATTGCCGGTTGAAGGAACACTAGAGGATCTTTTGAAGGATGTTGATGTGATTGTGGATGCAACACCCGAAGGTGTGGGAGAGGAAAACAAAAAAATATATGAAAAATATAATGTGAAGGCAATTTTTGAGGGTGGAGAAGAGCATGAACTTACTGGATTTTCATTCAACGCTTCAGCAAACTACGATGAAGCAAAGGGAAGAAAATATGTGAGGGTTGTTTCATGTAATACAACAGGTCTTATAAGAACACTCTATCCACTAAAAAGTGAAATTGGTCTTGAGGATGTTAAGGCTGTGCTTGTAAGAAGGGCAACCGATCCGCTGGATCATAAAAAAGGGCCAATAAATTCAATAGTCCCGGAACTTAAGTTTCCATCCCATCATGGCCCGGATGTGCTTTCAGTGATTGGTGGTTTTAACATTGATACATATGCTGTTAAGGTTCCTACAACATTAATGCATGTGCATGTGGTGATAACAAAATTAAAGAGGGAAACAACTAGGGATGAAGTATTGAAGATATTCTCAAACTATCCCAGGATTTACATTGTGGAAAAGAAACTAGGTATAGAAAGTACAGGACAGATCATGGAACTGGCAAAGGAACTTGGTAGATCAAGATCGGATTTCTTTGAAACTGTTGTATGGAAGGACAGTATATACGTTAAGGGAAGGGAAATGTCATACATACAGGCTGTTCACCAGGAGAGTATTGTTGTTCCTGAGAACATAGATGCAATTAGGGCAATGTTCGGCATTGCTGATAAAATAACAAGCATAAAGAAAACCAACAGATCCCTAGGAATAATAGATAAATTTAATTGAATAAACAACCTTTTTATTTTTTTTAGAAAAGATTTTTTAACTTTATCTACTTTCAAAGATAAGGAGGAATTTATTATGTTAATGACTGAAAAGATATATGAAGCATCAAAAAAGTTTCAGAAAGAAATGGACAAGGAAACAAGGGATGAAATTAAGAAAAGAATTGTTGATTCAATAATTGTTGCGTACACTGCAAGGGATGCTGAACCTGTTAAAATATCAAAGAGGGCCTTTTCATCAAGTAAAGGAAGGTACAATTCAACTATCTATTTCACAAAGAGAAAAGCGGCGGTGGATGTTGCAACATTCATTAACGGCTGCATGGTGAGGTATCAGGATTACAATGACACATACCTTTCGAAGGAGGCTTTACACCCATCAGACAATATTCCACCAATTCTTTCTCTTGCAGAGGCAATGGAATTTGAAGGTGAAAAAATACTTGGTGCAATCAATGTTGCATATCAGGTTGTTGGTGCGCTTGCTGATGCTGTTTCAATTAGGGAAAGAGGATGGGATCATGTTACTTATATTTCAATATCATCGGCTGCGGCCATAGCAACTCTTCTCGATTTAGAAAAGGAACAATTTACACATACAATTAACCTTGCTCTCAACAATAACATTAGTATGAGGCAGACAAGGGCCGGTGAACTTAGTATGTGGAAGGGATGTACGGCAGCAAATGCATCAAGAAACAGTGTATTTGCCGTTTTACTTGCAAAGGAAGGATTCACGGGTCCAGGGCCAATCTTTGAGGGTGAAATGGGTTTCTTCAAACAGGTATCTGGTGAATTTGACCTTGATTTCAGTTCCAACAGAGTTTTAAAAACAATGATAAAGAATTATCCTGTGGAATACCATGCAATGAGTGCCGTTGAGGCTGCGGAAAAAATAAGAAAGAATATGAGCGGTGAGATAAAAAGCATTGATGTTGACACATTCAGTGTTGCCTACAAAATAATTGTAAAGGATCCTGAAAAATTCTCACCAAAAACAAAAGAGACAGCGGATCACAGTATGCCATATTTGATAGCTTATACACTTCTCTATGGTGAACCAACAACAGAATCGTACACATCAAGGTATTTGAAGGATCCAAGAATACTTTACCTTATGCAGAACATGATGTTTAAGGTAAGGGAGGATTACGATAAAATGTATCCAGAAAATCTTCCAGTAAGGATTTCAGTTAAGACAACATCCGGTATTTTTGAGGAAGAACTTTTCGTACCGAAGGGTCATTATAAAAATCCCTACACATGGAATGATCTTAAAGAAAAGGGACTAAGAAATGGATTCCCGGAGGATGAACTGAATTCATTAATTGAAATAGGAAAAGCATTTGAAACAAGAGATATGGGTGATATATTAGAGGTAGTGAGGAATGTCAATTCTCCGTGATAACGTTAACCTTGGCCCAGGGACCCTCAGGGATGAAATTAAAAAGGGATATGTTATCGCTCCTGGTGTTTTTAACGGTATCTCAGCAATAATTGCTGAGAAAAAAGGATTCAGGGCACTTTATCTTTCTGGCTCAGGCATAGCGGGAGCCATGGGTCTACCGGATCTTTCCCTAACAACGCTTACAGAAGTGGCGGATGAGGTAAGAAAGATTGCTGCAGTATCATCTTTACCATTGATTGTTGATGTTGATACCGGTTTTGGTGAAACTTTGAATGTTATTAGAACAGTAAGAATCATGGAATCTTCAGGAGCATCTGCAATACATATTGAAGATCAGGTAATGCCAAAAAAATGCGGTCATCTTTCTGGAAAGAAGGTAATAACTGAAAGGGATATGGTGAAGAAAATACAGGCAGCCGTGGAAGCAAGAAAGAATCCTGATTTTATTATAATTGCAAGAACGGATGCGAGATCTGTTGAAGGTTTTGATGAGGCGGTTAGAAGGGGAAATATGTACCTTGAAGCTGGAGCTGATGTGATATTTCCCGAGGCACTGGAATCAAAAGAAGAATTCCAGGAATATGCAAAACTTGTTCATGGACCGTTGCTTGCAAACATGACAGAGTTTGGAAAAAGTCCTTTACTGAGTGCTGAAGAGCTCGGCAACATGGGTTACAGTATAATCATTTTTCCCCTGACAGCCTTCAGGGCATCATTACTTGCAATGGATGAAATTTACGGTGTTTTGAAAAATGAAGGAACACAGAGAAACATTATGAATAAAATTATGACAAGAAAAAAATTCTATGAAATAATTGGTTATGATGATTATGAGAGAGAGGATAAGGAATTGTATGAAAAATAAAATTCAATAAACCTTTTTTGCATTTTTGAAAAGAGTGTAGAAAAAAATTATTGAAACTGTATAAAGTGTTCCTGTGAAATAGAATGGAAGATCGATATAGCCAAGTGAAAAGAAATATCCACCTATATATGGACCGAAGGATCTTGGAACAGCATCAAAGAATTGAATGATTGCGGAACCAAGGGCCCTTTC
>JAVRLI010000005.1:0-20069 GCA_031961525.1 Thermoplasmatota archaeon
TGCACATAATGTAATAAAATATTCAAAGAGAATGAGAAACAAATATCTTTCTCTGGTAAGAAGAATAGGTAAGAACAGAGCAATAGTCGCAATAGCCAGGATTCTCCTTGAAAAAATATTCATAATGCTTAAAAAAGGAGAAGAATTCATAGACAACATTGATACACTAACTGAAAGGAAGATAAGAACAATGGAAGAAAAAGCAAAGGAATCAAGGAAAGCAGAAAGAAGCATAGATATTCAGAAAACCATAAGATTAATTAAGGGAAATGGGATATTTGATTCGACAAAAGAACTTTTTTCATAAGAGTTAACACACTAACGGTTATGAAAAATTTTTTATAACGAATTATTTTTTCTTTTTCGATAAAAATGAGGATAATGTTCATTCATTCAGATTACCTTGAATACAGGGTAAGGGAAAAGGCTGTGAAGGACGCGGAAAATATAGAAAAGGAGGAGGAAAGGTTTGATGAAACGCTTGTTTGCTTTGTTTCTGTTGAAGAAAAGGACAGTGAAAAGACAGCAGAGAAAGCTGTCAATGAAATCATAGATGTTTTCGATAAGGTAAAGGCAAAGAGTATTGTCATTTATCCATATGCACATTTGAGTTCTTCACTTGCACCTCCATCAGAGGCAATTCCAATTTTGAACAAAATTAAGGAAAAAATAGAGGAAAAAGGTTATACTGTTTACAAGGTACCTTTTGGATGGTACAAGAGTTTCAAACTATCATGCAAGGGTCATCCATTATCAGAATTATCAAAGCAGATAGGTGAGGAGGAGGAGCCTGAGGCCCTAAGGGGTGAAAAAACACTTAAAACATACTGGAAAATACTTGAAAACAATAAACTTTATGAAATAAATGAGTATGATTTCACAGGTCATGAGAACCTTAAGTATTTTGTTGATTATGAAATGAGCGGAACAAGGGCAGTTAAGGAAATTCCACCTCATGTGAAATTTATGAAATCCCTTGAACTTGTTGATTACGAGGAGGGCAGTGATGCGGGAAACATGAGGTATTATCCAAAGGGTAAATTGATAAAATCATTGATAGAGAATCATGTTACAAATACAGTCCTGAAATACGGTGCAATGGAGGTAGAAACTCCAATAATGTACGATTACGAGCATCCTGCCTTGAAGAGTTATCTTGAACGTTTCCCCGCCAGACAGTACTCTGTTCTTTCTGGTGAGGATAAATTCTTTCTTAGATTTTCAGCATGCTTTGGACAGTTCCTTATTGCAAAGGATGCTGTTATAACATACAAGCAATTACCTGTTAAACTCTATGAACTAACAAGGTACTCCTTCAGAAGGGAAAAGCATGGTGAACTTGTTGGTCTGAGAAGATTAAGGGCCTTCACAATGCCTGATATGCATACGCTTGCAATGAACATGGAACAGGCAAAGGATGAATTCATGAAACAGTATAAGATGGCTATAGAAATTCTAAAGGATTTCAATATAAACATTGATGATTATGAGGTTGCCATCAGATTCACAAAGGAATTTTTTGATGAAAACAAGGATTTCATATTTGAATTACAGAAAATTGTTGGAAAACCTGTTCTTGTCCAGATTTGGGATGAAAAGTTTTTCTACTTTGTTCTTAAATTTGAGTTCAACTTTGTTGACAATTTAAAGAAAGCTGCAGCATTAAGCACTGTACAGATAGATGTTGATAATGCAAAGAGGTTCAACATAACATATATAAATGAAAATGATGAAAGATCATATCCATACATATTACACTGTTCTCCAACAGGTGCTGTTGAAAGAATAATGTATGCAATGCTTGAGAAGGCCCAGATGGATATAGAGAAAAATAAAAAACCCCAGTTACCACTATGGCTTTCACCAACACAGGTAAGGATTATACCTGTAAGTGAAAACCATACAGGAAAATCAAAGGAAATAATGGAGAATCTAACAATGAGAAATATAAGGGCTGATATGGATGACAGGGATCTTTCACTGGCAAAAAAAATAAGGGAGGCTGAAAAATCCTGGATACCTTACATTGTAGTTGTTGGAGATAGGGAGATAAGGACAGGAAAATTGAATGTTAGAAAGAGAAATATGGATGAAAACAGGGAAATGGAAATAGAAGAACTTGCATCGGAAATATTGAAGGAAACGGGTAATTTTCCATTCAGGCCGCTTAATGAAAGCCCCTATCTTTCACAGAGAATAAAATTCTCCTAAAATTTTCTTTTTATAACCCATTCCGCAAACTCCTTCAAAAATTGCTTTTCATCCGAATCTATTTTTCCAAGTGCATTTATTCCCTTTTTAACCAGATCCTCAGCCATTTTCTGCGTATACTCAAGTGCACCTGAATCCCTTACTATTTTCCTTACCTTTTCAAGCTCCTCCATCTTTATGTTCTTCTTTCCAAGAATTTCACCTATAATTTTTCTGTAATTTTCATTTTCACTTGCCCTTAAGATCAAAAGTGTTTTCTTTCCCTCTTCAAGATCGGACGTGACGGGTTTTCCTATATCAATTTCATTTCCGAATAAACCTAAAACATCATCCTGTAACTGGAAGGCAATGCCAACAGGAATTGAATATTCACTTATCATTTTGAAATCATAGTTACCGGCAAGCATAGATCCTATTATCATGGGTCCTTCAATTGTATATTTTGCGGTCTTGTATGTATGTAGCTTTAAAAGATCATTCTCTGAAAAATTATACCTGTATGATGAAAGAACATCAAGGATCTGTCCATAACCCGTGTATTCAACAATTTCCGAAAGTTTATAAAGTGCATTAACAAGATCCTCCTTGTCAAAATTTGATGTTGAAAGAATCTCCTGGGCATACATGCTGGCAAGATCACCTGCAATTATGGCCATATCCCTTCCAAACTTTTCCCCTCTATAAGAATAGATTTTATGAACCGTTGGTCTTCCCCTTCTCAGATCGCTTTCATCAATTATGTCATCATGTATGAGAAGGTAACTCTGGATGAGTTCAAGCGATCCTGATGCTTTTATTATTTCACCTTCATTTTTTCCACCATAAAGTTTGTATGAAACTATTGTGAGAACAGGTCTTAGCCTTTTTCCACCCCTCATTGTGTATTCCCTTATTACCTCAACCATTCTTTTAATTTCATCATCAATATCCACACTCTCTATCTTTTTCATAAAAAACTTTTCAAGTTCATTTTCAACAAGTCTTGCATATTTTTTCAGGTATTCATCAAGCATAATGGAATATTGTAATTCTATATATAAAAACTTTTTATAGAGAATCCGTTTAATTAAAATCATGGAAAAAGGTGTTGATGAATCAAGGGTTGAAATGACGGAACCAGTTCTTCCAGAGCACACAAACATATTCGGTAACCTTTTTGGAGGTGTTCTTGTTGAGTGGATAGATAAAACAGGGTCTATCGTTGCAACAAGGCATTCAAAGAGGAATGTTGTTACAGCAAGTGTAGATAACCTTCATTTCCTTGAACCAATAAAACTTGGGGATATTGTTGTTCTCCATGGATGGATAAACTATGTTGGAACCACATCCATGGAAATAGAGGTTATAGCAGAAAGGGAATCAAGGTTTGATGATAAGAGAAAACTTGCATGCGTTGCACTTTTAACCTATGTTGCTTTAGATGAAGAAGGAAAGCCAACACCAGTACCAAAATTAAAGCTGAAGAATGAAGATGAAAGGAAAAGGTTTGAAGAAGCAGAAAAAAGAAGGGAAATTAGATTGAAGACACTTGAGGAAATAAAAAGTCTCATTCCCTGATGTATTTATCGTAAAGATCCTGGAAAAGTATAGGAGAAACCTCATAGGCTTTTTTTAGCATTTCCCTTGCAAGGTTCCTTATCTCCCACTGTGCATCCTTTTCAGCCCTCAATGAAATGAAATGCCTCAGTTCCCTTCCATTCATTGTAACAATTATTTTTGTTTCTACAGCCTGGGGTAAAATGAACCTTGCATCCTCTTTCTTTATTCCCTTTTCAACCATTTTTTTATAAAGGTTCTTCGATTTCTCAAGTATTTCCATGAATTCATCCTTAAATTCGCTATCATAAATATCATCGGGTATTATAAAATCTGGATCAAGAGGCACATACCTTTGACTTTGCTGTGTGAATGAAGCCATCCTGTGCCTGACAAGCTGATGTGAACAGACCCTTGATATTCCCTCAATCCTGAACGTAAATGAAACATGCTCAAAAACACTCTCATGGCCAAGGGATCTAAGAAGATCTATCAGATGCTTTACCTTTTCATCAGGCAAATGCTTGAAGGTTTTTGAATGTGAAATTGCACCGCTTTCTGCAACTATTCTGTCAGTCTGTGATACCTTACTTTCCCTTTCAAAGGAAAATTTAGAATATGCTATGAGTTCAACCTTTAACCCCAGGGATCCCTTGTAATACATAAAAAACACCTCATTTTTTTGAATCCATCTTTTTTGGTCTGCTGCAGATTGCCTGTGCATCACCATCATAAAAGATTTCCCTGTCCGGGTATTTTTTCTGCAGATCCATCATTATGTTGTATACTTCCTCCACAGTTATATCAGGATTATCCTTAAGGCTAAGGTGAATGATCTTTTCATCCTCTTTCATTTTGATATAAGTATTTACAATGACTATAAAAATTTTGTTTAAATATTCCATTGAAACTGAGATTTTTTATATACAGATTCATTTACTTTTATTATGAAGGGTTTCAGATGCAAGCTTGTTACCTGGAATGAGATAGAAAAATGGGTAAAGATGATTGTAAAAAAAATGAAAGAAGATAATTTTAGACCTGAGATTGTTGTTGGGCTTTCAAGGGGCGGATTAATTCCTGCAAGATTGATTTCCGATTATTTGCAGGTGAAGGATCTATACGCTGTGAAAACTGAGCACTGGGGAATAACAGCATCACCAGATGGAAGTGCAAGGATAACACAAAAACTACCAATTTCAGTGGAAGATAAAAAGGTTCTTGTTGTTGATGATATTACAGATACTGGTCAGAGTTTGAGTCTTGCTGTTGATCATATCATTTCATATAAACCGAAGGAACTGAGATCGGCAACACTTTTGCACATAACGCATTCAAAGTATGTTCCAAACTATTATGCAGAAATAGTTCCTGAAGAAAAGTGGACTTGGTTCATATTTCCCTGGAACGTTTATGAGGATCTTACAACAATAGTTCCAAAGGTACTTGAAGAGGGTCCAAAAAGTTATGAGAACATACTATCAGATCTTGAAAAATATTTTAACATTAAACCAACAAAGAAAAAATTGAATGAAACTCTTAATATACTCATTGAAAAGAATTTAATCGCTCTGGAAAAAGGGTTGTACACCAAATTATAATGTTTTTTCAATCGCCTTATCTATTTCTTTTTGAAAGACTGATAGTAAAGTTTTGATCATTTCGTTTCTAACATCATCAGGAAGTGAAACAATTCCAAGCTTTGCCATGGATTTTGAAATTTTTGTTGATGATGCTATTTCTTTAAACTTTGCCTCAATGTATTCAACAATACCCTCCCTCAATTCCTTCTCTATTTCAGGGTTTTTCCTCAACTTTTCCTTCAGGTATTCCTTCACTTCATCCTTAATTATTTCCCTCATTACCTCCCCTATCATTTCCTCATCAGGTAAAGATTTTTCAACAATTTTCAACAGTTCTTCAAGATCCATAGATTTAAAAATCATTGCCACAATATAAACTTATTCCATAATCCTCTCTATCTTCGTTTTTTCACTCACTATTGCACTGTTTCCGGATGGATCCTCAATTATGATTGTTAAAGTTTCAAGTCCATTCCTCATCCTTGCGATCTTTTTCATCCTTTCAATGACTTTTTCTCTATCCTTCTCTTTTGAATCCCTTAGCAATTGAACCATTATGTTAAGAATTCTGAAAAAAAGACCCTCCACATCAGATACAAAAGATTCACCCATCACAACAGGATCTATTTCCACACCTATTTCAGGTATCCTTATTTTTGCGTATGGTGACCTTATTACCCTTATTTTCAGATCCTCCTCACCCGATACCTTTATTTCCATTCTAACAGGATCCTTCTGTTCAAGCAAAATAACATCGGTGTGCCTGTATCCGCAGGATGAACAGGAACTTGTCATTATCATGGATTTTCCGAAGTATGGAATATCCTTTTCCTCAATTGTGTTTTCAAGTGTTTTCTTTCCGCATATTGGACATTTTTCCACATAACCTTTCATAGTTGATTTATCCAGTCCTTAAGGTTTCCAGTTATTATTGTCTTTCTTTTTTTCATGATCTCTATGTTTTTCGATCCTGTTAAAAACATTGCGGATTTAAGCTCTTCAATAAAAAGTTCCATTTCATTTTTTAATTCTTCATACCCAAGTTTTGCAAATTTTATTGCATGACCAGCTATACCAACAAGATCTGCACCTAGAGCAATAGCCTTTGCAGCATCATATCCATTCCTTATTCCACCAGAAGCTATTATTTTTATTCCAAGATCCCTAACTTTAATAAGCGATGCGGGAGATGGTATTCCCCAGTCCCAGAATGTAATGCCAAGTCTTTCACCTCTTTTATCGTTTCTTTCCTTTGCACGATAGTATTCAACTGCAGAAAATGATGTTCCTGACATTCCTGCTATGTCTATTGCAAGTATACCAGCCCTCTTTAACTTTAAAACAGAATTGGGATCCCAGCCTGCACCCGTCTCTTTAGCTATGACCGGAAAAATTTTACATAATCTATAAAGCCTTGATTCAATGCCCTTTGAATTTCTATCCCCTTCAGGCTGGATGATCTCCTGAAGGAAATTGAAATGAATGTTTAGGAAGTGAGCATTTATTACATCAATAATATGGTAAATTTCATCATCCGATATTGCTTCATCCTTCTGGTTTATAAGCTGTGGTGCGCCTATGTTTGCTATTCTCACAGGTATATCGTATTCCTTAACAACCGAAAAGGTGTTTTCTACATTTTTATTTTTTAAAAGAACCCTTTCACTTCCAACACCCATTCCAATTTGTAAATCCGCGGCTACCTTCGCAATATTTTCATTGATTATTTTAGCACCTTCGTAACCACCTGTCATTGCCTCTATTATGATTGGATAGTTCAACTTTCTTGAGTAAAATTCTGTTCTGAGATCAATTTCACCGTAATCTATTTCTGGCATGGGGTTGTGAACAAGATGAACATCATTCCAATAATTGTAATGTGCATTAACATCCTTCTCTGTAACAATACTAACATGGTCAAATTTCCTGTTCTCAATCATGGTACCACCCTAGTACAGACAACATTTTTATTTTCAATTGCCATTTTAAGCCTGTTTTTAACCAACCCATTCAAAATCATAACATCAATACCTGAAAGTGCCAAAAGACCCATAATTTTGAATTTCATCTCCATACCACCTGTAACATCCTTAACGTTGTTGTCGAATGATATTCTATCCTTTGCACGGACCGTTCTCAATAAAACAGCATCCTCGTGTATCTTTGGATTCTTATCATAGATTCCATCCACATCAGAAACAAATATTACCCTTTCGGGTTTAAGGTATTTGGCAAGGTTGAAAATTATCTGATCACCGGAACATATGGCCATTCCCTTTTTTCTTTCCAGGACAACATCACCATACGTTACTGGTATAAAACCTCTTATCAAATATTCAAGGAATTTTGTGTATGGAAAATTTTCACCAACCATATGAAATGAGTGTAATGGCATTGATATTGCAGGTATTCCATTTTCAATCATCATTGAAACAATCCTTGTGTTAAGTTCCTGCACATCCCTTGCAACAACTGAAAAATCAATTGCATTTGAACTGTTAAGTCCGGAATTTAAATTTTTATCACTTGAAACAATATGCCCGAAGGATCCTGCACCATGAACAAGAATGAAATTTTCCTTTGGCAATTCTTTTATCAATCTTTTAAGTGTTCCTGTCTTCAACTTTTTATAATTTTCCTTTTCTGTTATTACACTTCCACCAAGTTTTATGATGATCATTTAAATCACATTTCAATTTTTTCAATTTTTGGATTCAATTTCATTGCCATCAGTCTGAAATTCTTAGCTGCATTTTCATTACCTTTAATCTTTGCAATTTTATATTTATAGTACCATGCATATGCATTTCTCTGGTTCTTTGAAACATATTCATTAAGAAGCTTTTCAGCCTCATCATGATTATTTTTAACGAAATGTTCAATGGGTTTTATCAGTACTTTCAGATCGTCTCTGAATGGAAATTCTTCAGGATCATAACCGTTTTTTATCAATTCTTCAAGTATTATTGCATTTTCAACATCCAGCCTTTCCATGGCTTTTTTAATGTTTTCCCTGAATTCATTAAACGATACATATGCTGTTATAATGGATCTAAGTGATTCAGGATTACCTGCACTTTCAATTATATCATCCACCTTGGGTATTGCCTGTTCAATAATAATCTCCTCAAAAATGTTCTCGGATGTTAAAGGCTTTTGGGCCATCATTTCCTTTATAATTGGTAATTCAGGATCATCAGGTTTCAATTTTTCAACCTTTTCGAGGAATTTTTCCGCTTCGTTAAACTTGCCCTGGTTTATCAAAAACCTAGCCTTTTCCTTCAAAAGCTGAACATTATCTGGTGAAATTTTAAGACCCTCATCAATCAGTTCAATTTTGTTTTCAAGCAGTGCAAGCTGTAGATATATATTTGCCAGAGTTTCCCTATCCCCTTTTTCCTTGTAGTAAGAAAGTTTGCTGTAAAGAGCATCTCTGTTGTTGGGATCTATTGATAAAATTTTATCAATTATATCAATTCTATTTTTTGAAATGTTGAAAGCTTTCCTGTACCATTTAATTGTTTCATCAAATTTACCCTGTATTCTGTAAATATCACCCATCAAAATCATTGCATCCTCAAATTTTGGATTCAGTTCAACAGCCTTCTGCAAATTAACAAGTGCGTATGAAAGCTGAATGTTCTGGCTCGCAAGTATTTTTGCAATCTGATAATAGGGTTCAGGTAATTTTGGATTGTATTCCTTCACCTTTTCAAAAAAATCTATGCTTTTTTCCTTATCACTCAGTTCAAAAAGAAGAGAACCTGAATCAAGAAGAATTTTTATTACCTCATCCTTGTTGTTTTCTATGGCCAGTCTTTCACTCTCATCAGCATCACTTATTAACCTGTGAATTTTCCTCAACATCACCTTTGCCCTTTCAGGGTCATTTTTAGAAAGTTCCCTACCTTCATTAAGGGTGTCACGCAACATCTGTATAAACGTAGGGGATGGTCCTCTTCTTCCTAACAGGGGCATTTGTTGTATTATTGAATTTCATATTATAAAATCTTCGGTTTTGGATTAGAAATCTTTATATAGAAGAACTTTTTTATCAAAGCCGAGGTGATACGGTGATGATGGCCGGTCAGCCAATACTGATACTTAAGGAAGGTACAAAGAGGGAAACTGGAAGGAATGCAATGAAAAATAACATTGAGGCAGCAATAGCAATAGCAGAGGCTGTAAGATCAACACTGGGGCCCAGGGGAATGGATAAAATGCTTGTTGATTCCCTTGGCGATGTTGTTATAACAAACGATGGTGTAACAATAATGAAGGAAATAGAGGTTGAACATCCTGCTGCAAAGATGATGGTTGAGGTTGCAAAAACACAGGACACAGAGGTGGGAGATGGAACAACAACAGCTGTCATGCTTGCAGGTGAACTTTTAAAACAGGCACAGACTTTGCTTGAACAGAATGTTCATCCAACTGTTATATCCTCAGGTTACAGAATGGCTGCAGAAAAGGCAAAGGAAATACTGGATAAAATTTCAAGAAAAATATCAATAAATGATGATGAAGTTTTGAAGAAGATAGCAAAAACAGCACTTGGAAGTAAGGGTGCAAGCATGAGCAAGGAACTCCTTGCAGATATTGCACTTAAGGCTGTGAAGAAAATAGTTGAGGAATTAGATGGAAAAATTGTTGCAGATCTTAACAACATTCAGGTGATAAAGAAGCAGGGAGGATCAATTGATGATACACAGATAATTGATGGTGTTATTGTTGACAAGGAGAAGGCACATCCGGATATGCCAGGTATTGTGAAAAATGCAAAGATTGCGCTTCTCAATGCTGCACTTGAAATAAAGAAACCGGAAATAGATACAAACATACAGATCAGGGATCCAACAATGATACATTCATTCCTTGAGGAAGAGGAAAAAATGCTCAAGGAAATGGTGGATAAAATAGCTGCAACAGGTGCAAACGTTGTTTTTTCACAGAAGGGCATTGATGATATGGCCCAGCATTTCCTTGCAAAGAAGGGCATATATGCTGCAAGAAGGGTAAAGAAGAGCGATATGGAAAAGCTTGAAAAGGCAACTGGTGCAAAAATTGTAATGAACCTTGATGATTTAACACCAAACGATCTTGGATTTGCAGAAAAGGTTGAGGAAATTAAGATAGGAGAGGATCATCTAACATTCGTTACAGGTTGCAAGAATCCAAAGGCAGTATCAATACTTGTCAGGGGTGGAACTGAGCACGTTGTTGATGAAATAGAGAGATCATTGCAGGATGCCCTGCATGTTGTTGCAAAGGCAATAGAGGATGGAAAGGTTGTTGTTGGAGCTGGAGCGGCAGCAATGGAAACATCCCTTGGTCTGAAGGATTATGCAGCAACAGTGGGTGGAAGGGAACAGCTTGCAATAGAGAAATTCGCTGATGCAATGGAGATCGTTCCAAGGACACTTGCTGAGAATGCAGGTCTGGATCCAATTGATATGCTCATTGAACTCAGGAAACACCACAAGGAAGGAAATAGGGATTACGGTGTTGATGTTATAGCAGGAAAGGTTTCCGATATGTGGAAGGAAGGAGTAATTGAGCCAATCAGGGTTGGGACACAGGCAATAGACAGTGCAACAGAAGCGGCAATAATGATACTCAGAATAGATGATGTTATAGCAAGCAAGGGTGGCGGAGCTGGAACAAAGCCACCTGAAAAGAAATCTGAGGAGTCCGAATCCTCAGATTAAAAATATTTTTTTAATGCCTTTTTTACATTTTCAATGTATTTATAATCCGCTGCAACCATTATATCGTAATCGAATGGTTTTCTCATTTTTAATGCCCTTACGATTTTTGATACCTCGTTTAAAGATGTAATTTTATTTCCATCAAATATGTATGCATCAAGGTTCATTCTTGTTTCAGAAACGTATGATGGATAATCTATTATAACATAACCCTCGGGAATATTTGCAGTTTCAGCAATCTCCCTTTCCATCTTTCTAACATTAATTTTTTCACCGTAATTTTCCATAATCAGCACTTTTTTGAAAAGTTTCCTGTACTTTATCCTCAATGCAATCTCCCTTGGATAACCATTCCTTTCCATAAGTGCTGAAACCAGTTCGGAATCGTTCATTTTTATTATATCCAGGGGATCCATATTTGCATGTTCAACAGCCCTTAGGAGCATTGTTTCAGCAATTCTTGCCGTTTTGTGAAAGTAAACGGATGAATACATCAATGCCCTTGCAACGATAACACTTTCAAGTGCCTCTATTCCCTTTTTATCATAAACAATCATGTTCTTCCTTAACATCATTGTGTTTAGTATCCTTGGTAAATCTATAACACCATATCCAACACCAGTGTAATGTGAATCCCTCATTAAATAATCAAGTTGATCCGCATCAAGATCACCGCTTATTATACTTTTAAGGTAAAATTTCTCATCCTTTTCTTCCTGAAAAAGTGTTGACTGTGGATAATTATGTTTTGAATAAATAATGTTTGTAATTGTTGAAACATCAATACCAGATTCATTTAAAATTTCATCAATCCTTTTCCTTTCCATAAAATCCTTTGCAACTATGTCCAATTTACCCTTTATAATTTCGTTACCTATTTCCATATGGTTTTTTCCAGTTTTATCAATTATGTAATTTTCAAGTGTATGCGAGAACGGTGCATGACCTATATCGTGTAAAAGACCCGCTATCCTTAACAAAATAATTTCATCATCCTTCAAATTTAAGTTTTTACCTATTATACCCGCAAGATGTGAAACACCGAGGGAATGTTCAAGCCTCGTGTGGTTCGCCCCGGGAAAAACAAGGTAGTTCAAACCAAGCTGCCTTATGTTGCTCATTCTCTGTACCTCAGGTGTTTCAAGTAATGAGAGCAAAGGTTCCTCAACCTTTATACTGCCATGAACAGCATCATGTATTATTTTGAAATCCTTCATACTATCACATTTATATAGGTACCAGGCCACTGGGGTTGATTTCCTGCCCTTGGCTGGTTATCCCGGCCTATCCTCCATCCCGCACCCCCCCGAGCATCACGGGTCCACAGTACCGCTGCTCCCTTCCGGGCCTGGCGGGGTTTCTGTGACAAAGGCATGCCGGCATCCCTTTGGATACCGGACATACCACCCCTGATCCCGGGGGACAGAATATCAACGGAATCGAACCGGGAGCCATCCAGGAGCATTCCACCGCCCCCAGCTGTCGCCCCCGCATCTAGACTTCGGGTAACAGAGGAACGCCTAGATCCTCCGGCCAGAGCCTGGTACCAATATTCTAAATGGATCTTCATTAAAAAATTTTTCTCATTAAAGGTTTTAATCTTTATTTTTTGAAAATACCTGGAAAACCATTAAGGGTATCATAACGTTGCTCTGGTTTACTATTTGATAGCCATGGTTAGGGTATAGAATATACACATTAATGCTTTCATTGGGCATTCCGGTGTATTGTAAAGAACAATCAATAATTTCCGAAATATAGATCTGAGAACCGAAAAAGCCTAACAGTGATCCAAGGACACTTACTGGAATACCCAGGGTGTTTTCACCTGAATTCAGGATCATTGCACCAAGTGGAACAGCATAATTTAAAAATAAACCATAATTTGGAAATGAAGGATAGATATAAAAAGAATCTAAATTTAATGTATTATTAGATATTCTATCCATAGGTGAAGGTTTAAAGAGTTCATATTTCGTGTAATTTTTTAGATCCTTTAATAAAGAAGGAGTTTCATATTTATCACCAATTAAGATCTTTCCATTAGAATTTATACCTATGTTAACCAGGGATGTCATTGCAATGTATTTGTTCAATGCTACCACATTATATGTTGTACTGAAATAGTATGCCCTGAAGGTTGTTAGGGCAATTTGTCCCTTAAGATATATATAACCTGTAAATCCCTCTGAATTTTTTGTATTCCCCAGAATAACATTACCTATTATTTGAACTCCTAATGGTGATAATATGTCAAGGGATACCACGGATCCACCAAATTCATATCCAACATTTTTTTCTGAATACGGATTAACGGCAACTCCAGAATATGAATAAAGAAGAACATAATACATAGACATACTAAGAATACCCCAGGAATCATTATTAAAGGTTGCCCAGGCAATAGGAATATTTGCAAGATTCCCTGGATTGGACGGATAAAATGAATAATCCTGTTCCAACCAGAAAATTTCACCACCAGCAATATCTGAAATGTTTTCCACATAATTCTTCAAATTAAATGAATTTAACTGGGTTGAAGAATTAACGTTTGATTCATCAACAAGAAGGTTATTTTTATCCGGATTTACAACAATGGTTGATGAGTATGATTTTCCATTCAAAAAATCTGAAACATTTATACAAAAGTTACCCTGTTGAAAATATAAATTTCCCTTGTATTCATATGTAACAAATATTAAAATTGTTGGTAGAAAATAGAATCTTGAAAGATTCCAATTATAATATTTTAGCCACTCATTATATATGTTCTTTATGCCTGAAAGATTGTAAACTGTTGCAATACCCTGTGTGTCAGTATGTGTTAAGAAAACAGGCTGGAAATAAAGTCCTTTGTTAGGAGGTGTAAGAATCAATCCTTCAACACTTACATTATTTACGGGATTTCCATTCAAATCAACAACATTGACCGATAGGTATTGTTTAAATGGATTCACATAGGAATAAAATGAAATGGCAGATACTATAATTATTGTGACAACAATTACGCCCACATATCCCCTTTTTGAATTCTTTTCCTTCACAAAAATATATATTTTTTGCAGAAATTTAAATTTTTTCAATTAAAATCTTTCTTTGATAATAACAGGAATTTTTTGTGAAAAGTGATAGCTTCTGATTAAAAACTGCTCCTATAAAAAATGAAATAATTTTTATCCTTCAATGCAATTACCACCTGACCCTTATGGCAAAAGTAAAAATAAATTTTGAAGGGAAGGAAATTGAGTGTGATGATAATCTTACACTTGCAGCCTGCCTTTATAAAAATGGTGTTAGAATTTTCAGCAGAAGCTTGAAGTTTCATAGACCAAGGGGATATTACTGCGGAACAGGTAAATGTTCATCCTGTATGATGGAAGTGGATGGAATACCAAATGTTAGAACATGCCAGGTGAAGGTAAAGGATGGAATGGTTGTTAGAAGGCAGCATGCATGGCCCAATGCGGATAAAGATATTTTATCAATACTTAACAAATTTGAAAAATCACTTGGTGCAGGTTTCTATTACCATAGATTCATACGCCCCACATTCCTTAGAAATTTTTATATGAGAAGGATTGCATCCTTTGCAGGTCTTGGCGAGTTGCCAAGGAAGGATCCAGGTATTGAGTTTTCCCAGGAAACAATAAACACTGATATTCTCATAGTTGGTGCAGGTCTTGCCGGTCTGAGCGCTGCCCTTGAGGTATCAAAGTATACAAATAATGCAGTACTTGTTGAGGAGCATGAAAACCTTGGTGGTGAACTTTACAACAATAATATTATGATTGATCTGGATAATGAAAAAATGCAGGGAGGAGAATACATTGATAAAATTGTTAAGGAAATCAAAAATATCAGGATATTGAAAAATACTGAGGTTTTTGGTATCTATCCTGATAGAGTTGCGGCGCAGGGAAACAATACACTTTATGAAATTTATGCAAAGAGGATAATTCTTTCAACAGGATCCTACTATAAAAATTTATTATTTGACAACAACGATCTTCCAGGTATTATGCTCTATTCAGGTGTACATTCTTTAATCTATGAGAACAATGTTTTACCTGGAAAAAATGCTTTAATTTACGGAAAAAATAGATATGTTTTTGATATTGCTGATTCCTTAATTAAGAAGGGTATGGAAATTAAAGGAATTATAACAAACAGGAAAGGTGAAAATTTTGAAACATATGTTGGTTATGAAATTTTAAAGGCTTATGGAAAAAAGAACCTTGAAAGTATTGAAATATCAAATGGAAGTGAAAGGAAAACAATAGATTGTGATATATTGATCATGACGGACAGAATGAAAACCTATGAACTAATTTTACAATCTGGTGGTGAGGTGAAATATTATGGTGATGAGGATTCATATTATCCTCTAAGGAACAGTTCTCTGGAAATCGTTCCAGGCATATACTATGCCGGAGGATTCACATATAAGCAAAGTTTGATTGAAGGTAGATATTCATCCCTGAATGCTTTAAAATCCCTTGGTTTTAATGTAAAATCTGAGGATCTTGGAAAAATTGTATTATCAAGTATTCCAAAAGAGTTTATTGTTGAAAAGGTTGAGAAAAGGGAGCTTATAATGTGAGGTGCGATCATGAAAATAGTGTGCAGGTGTGAGGACATAACGGAGAATGATATTGTTAAGGCTATAAGGGAAGGCTACAGGGATATTGAAAGTTTAAAAAGGATAACGGGATTTGGAACAGGACCGTGCCAGGGGAAGGGTTGCACTCTGGCAGTTATGAAAATACTTGCAAGGGAAACAGGAAGGGATCCTAAGGAATTAAGGCCTTTTACAGCAAGAACTCCTCTCGATCCTGTTTATATGGGGGTGTTTGTGGTTGATAGAAAACACTGAAGTTTTAATCATAGGCGGTGGAGTTTCAGGTTTAAGCATCGGATACTTTCTGGCTAAAGAAGGTATGGATGTAACAGTCATAGAAAAAAGTTACCTGGGCCATGGATCATCTGGAAGGTGCGGTGGAGGTGTAAGAGAACAGTTTGCAACACCTGAAAGCATATATCTCTCCAAAAAAAGTATAGATTTCTTTGAAAAAATGTCATCAATAATGAATTACAACATACTCTTCAGACAGGGAGGATACCTTTTCCTTGCCTACGATGAAGAATCTTTGAGAAACATGAAGAAAAATGTGGAAATACAGAACAGGTACGGTGTAAAAAGCAGGATAATGGTGCCAGATGAAATTAAGGAAAGGTATCCTTACATTGATACATCAAAGATTTACGGTGGAGCATACAACCACAGGGATGGTATTGTATTTCCACAGGCGGTTGTGGAGGGTTATGCAAAAGGCTTAAAAAAGTACGGTGGAAAAATCTACACATTCACAAAGGCATATGACTTTAAAATGGACAATGGGAAGATAGAATCTGTCTTAACCGATAAAGGGGAAATAAAAGCAAAAATATTTGTTGGGGCTGCGGGTGCATACACAAGGGAAGTGGCAAAATGGGCTGGTGTGGATATACCAACAAGACCAGTAAGGCATGAGATAATTGCAACAGAGCCAATAAAATTCTTCCAGGAACCAATGCTTGTTGGTATACCATCAGGTATATATTTCAGCCAGAGTTTGAGGGGAGAAATAGTTGGAGGGATAGGTGATCCTGTTGAGTTTGAGGGTTATAACATAAACACAACAGTTGATTTTCTAAAACATTTTTCAAAGGAAATAACAAAAATGATACCTTCAGTTAAATATGTTAAAATCATGAGGCAATGGGCAGGTCTTTACGATATGTCACCTGATGTAAAACCCATACTGAGCGGAACAAACGTTGAAAATTTCTATGTGGCATGCGGATATTCAGGTCATGGTTTAATGATCAGTCCCATGGTAGGAAGGCTGATGAGCCAGTTAATATTAGGTCATCCAACAGATCTTGACATGAAGAGTTTTTCACTTGATAGGTTCAAGGAAGGAAAACTGGAAATTGAGACAACAAAGATTGGATGATTATTCAACGAACCTGTATCTTCCGGGCTTTGGCTCATAGATTAAGTTATCCCTGAGTAAAATATCAACATATTTTTTTGCATCCCTCTCATCCATACCCTTTTTCTGTGCCTCAATAACAATTTCATCAATCATTGCAAACCCTTTAAGCTCCTGCAATTCCCTTATTATTCCCTCAATCTCCTCAAGTTTTGACCTCTCCTTTGCAGGTCTTGAGTATATTGTATCAATATCAGGTATACCTTCAGGTGTTGTTGCGGAATCTGAAATGAAATGGCTTATTATCTTTATTGCCCTTCTCGCATCATCAACGTTTGCATAATGGCTCAGCCTTGCCCTTGCCGATGCCTGCGTTAACCTTATCATTGCTTCAAGCTGTCTTGCTGTTATGGGTATTGCTTTCGTTTCCCTGTAAAGGTTTCTCATCTGAATATAAAAATTCTTCAATTCTTCACCTGCCTCTTCCGTCAACTTTGGAAAAACATATTTTTTTGCGTATGCAACATATTTTTTAAAGAGTTCATCATCAATTTCATCCCCTTTTTTATCCTCCTCCATATGTACCTGTAAAATGTGTTCCGCAATCTCCCTGTCCCTTTCGCCCGGAATGTCAGGTATTTTGAATATTGCATCGAACCTTGATAGAAGTGTTGGTGGTAAAGCAAGCTGTTCGGAAAGCGGTCTTGAATAATCGAACCTCCCATACTTTGGGTTTGCTGCTGCGAGTATTGAACACCTTGCCATAAGTGTTGCATTCATACCTGCCTTTGAAATTGTTATTGTTTGCTGTTCCATTGCCTCATGCATTGCAACCCTGTCCTTATCATCCATCTTGTCTATTTCATCAATTGTTGCTATTCCATTATCTGCAAGAACAAGGGCACCTGCCTCAAGTGTCCACCTGCCTTCGCCGAATTCCTCCTTTGTTGCAGCTGCAGTTAATCCTGCTGCTGTTGATCCCTTGCCAGATGTGTAAATGCTTTTTGGTGCAATATTGCTTATATATTTCAAAAGCTGTGATTTACCGGTTCCAGGATCACCAACAAGAAGTATGTGAATATCCCCCCTTATCCTTGTACCATCCTTTCTTTTTAATGGAACACCACCAAATAGCTGTAACAACAAAGCTTCCTTTTCAATTTCAAGTCCATACAGTGTTGATGCAATCTTTGAACTCAATTTCTGTATAATGTTTTCATCCTTTGCAAGTGCCTTTATCTTTTCTATATCCTCCTCTGTCAAATTTATTGTTTTGTATTCCTCCTTAATTGCTTCAATGTTTATTGCATAAAGGTAAATATCAAAAACAACGCTTGGCTGTCCTCTTGGACCCCTCGGTCTTGTTTTAAGTATTCCTGTTATCCTTACCCTGTCACCTGGAACAACAAGTCCTGTAAGATCGTCCTCAAGGTAAACCTGCAACCTCTGGGGCTGTTCACCACCCCTTATTTCCTCTGGGTTTTCCTGTATTTCTATTTTCTGTGAATCAAGAAAAATTGAGTAATCCTCAAGCAATTTGAACTTTACCTCACCCCTCTTTCTGTTACATCCCTCACAGAATACAGGGAATTCTAGTGTTTCCGATATCTGTTCCTTGTAGTTCACATGACCGCATGATTGGCATTCAAATGCACCCGTAACAAGTTTTGGTCTTACTTCCGTTACCTGTCTTACAATTCCTTCAATTGTTATCAATTCACCAATGTTTTTACTCCTTATATGCCTAATTTCCCTTAACCTGTCATCTGGAAGGTTTTTTAACCTCACATGAACAAGTTTTATATTCATTTCCTCAGGGAATTTTTTAAGTATTACATCCTCAGCCTCTTTCAATGCTTCATCCGGAGTTTTTGTCAATGCTTCAACAAGATCATCACTGAACTTTTCAATTTCTCTAAAGTCCACATAAATTGATCTTTCATCAGGATACTTTTCACCAAGTAAAGATAACTTAACGTTATAACCGTACTGGAGGAAGAAACTTTCCCATAGTGATTTTAAATCGTCCATCGATCTTCCATTCATTTCCATTTATTAATTTTTACCATTGTGGTATTTTTTTGTTCAAATATGCCTCCATGCCCTTTTTACCGTCCTGGCTTATTGATGATAAAATCAGTTCCTCAAATGTTTCGTTGAACAATTTTAATCTGTATTCCTCAGCAAACTTCTTCATTTTTTTAAGAATGTTCGGTGAAGAGAGCAGGATTCTGTTTGAAATTTCAACTATCGCTTTCTCAAGATCATCAACAATATAGTCAACAAGCCCCATCTGCTTTGCCTCATAAACATCAATTTCGTCACAGGTTATGCACATCCTCATGACATTTTTTAATCCTATTGTGTATATACCTGCTGAAAATGGAATGGGCGGGAAAATTCCAAGCCTTGCCATGGGTAATGAGAATTTTGCATTTTTTCCAGCTATAACAATATCTGAAATCATTGCTATTTCACAGGCCGCTCCGTATGCAAATCCATCAATTGCGCTTACAAATATCTTTTCAGACTTTATTATTTTCAATGAAAATTCCTTCAGAAGATTGAAAAATTTTTTAGCATCATCATAATTTTTTAAGGAATACATTTCATTTATGTTCACACCTGCTGAAAAGGCCTTTGCACTGGATTTCAAAACAACAATGATGTTTTTTGATTTATTTGCCTTTTCCAGAGCATCATTTAGTTTCATCCAGGACTCCTGATCAAGTATGTTGTATTTTCCATCATCAAGAACAATATATGAAATATTATTCATTTCACTATAAACAACCTTTTCCATAGTTGAATATTTGAAACCATATTGAAAAATTTTTTTACTATGTTTCATTTTTTAATTCATGCAACTTGAGAAGGAAATTAAGATAGATGAAGATCTCATTTGTAAAGTACTGAGACATTTCAAACTTTATGGTTACGATTATGCCAAATCCCTCGGAAAGGATATAGGTATGAACAAAAGGGATGCCTGCAGGGTTTTAAAGGAAATATATTCAATGGGTTACCTTGAGAAAAGGAAGGATGCTAAGTTGAAG